>CAIQIC010000573.1 GCA_903871765.1 uncultured Lentisphaerota bacterium | reverse complement strand
GGCCAGCCGCGGCACGCGCAGCCAAGGCATAATCAGGAATCGAGTATTGTAGGCAATGAGGTGCAGATGCCCTCGGCGCACCTCCGCCGGCCAGCCGATGAACCGGTCCCGCGCCGCCAGGTGCCGGGGGGCGGAGGACCAAGCCATCGCCGCGATCGGATGGCTCCCGGCGAACACCAGATACTTCAAATGTTCTCCGACCGGCTGGGTATAACGCAGATAGTGGTGCGCTTCCATCAGATGACCAAAGAGGGGTTCCTCGGCCGTACGGCGCACCTGGCGGATTTCCAGCGGACCCAGTTCACTCAGGCCGCATTGCCGGGGCTGTTCCCACAGCGGCAGGGGGGGAGCGGCGGACGGACGTTCCACCACATTATTGCGCGGCGTAAAGCGTTTGGCCGGCAGCTTAATCAGTCCGGCCCGGTGCAGTTGCAGCAATAAGCTGCGGCAAACCATGTCGCGCAACACGCCGTTGGGCTGGATCCAGTTCCAAGCGCGGCACAGTTCGGCCGAAAGCCGACGGCGACTCCACCGCGGGTTCTCGACGATCAGGCGTTGGATAAACGCGGTGTCTTCCGACCGAATTTCGCGGCCACGGTAACGCAGCAGGACAAGCGACATGCCCCGGAGTGTAAGGGGCAAAACCTGGAACGCAAGCTGATTCGCCGTTTTTCTGCTTATCCCGCCACCGGCACCGCTCGCCACATCGGAGCGGCGTTGACCTGCGCTGGATCGCCGTTCCAAAGCAGCAGATGCAATTGATGGGGGTCCAGGCGCAGTGAGGCGCTGGCGCTGCCTTTGGGCCAACCCGTGAAGCGCCCCTGCGAAAGCCGTTTCTGCAAAATCCAAAAGCCCTGGCCGTCGTATGTCAAACACTTGATGGCGTGACCACGACGCGAACAGAACACGAAGAGTGTGCCGCCGAGCGGGTCGCTGGCCAGCGCCTGACGGCACAGCGCCGCCAGACCATCTATACCCTTACGAAAATCGACTGGCTCGACGGCCAGCAAGATCCGCATCTGCGGCGTGATCTGGATCATCCACGCCTCCAGAACGCCTGGGCCAGTCCGGCGATGGCCGCCGGATCGCAAGGCAGTTCCACCGTCATCTTGGCCCCGGTCCCATCGGACAGTTCGATACGGCACACGGGGCCGGCCTGGGGTAACCACTCCCGTGGGGGCAGTTCCACGAAGGCGGGTGGTGCGATAGGCACCGACGGACCCGGTGCCTGAGGCCCCTGGCGCTTCAATTTGTTGTAGTCCAATCGCAGAGTTCGGGCAACCTGCCCCACGCCGTGGGTGATGGCCAAAGCCGCGGCGGATCTCCAGAGGGCTTTCGGAAGTCGAGCGGCTCCACATTGGGACTGGCGCCAGGTGTCCAACTGGTGTCGTAATTGGTTGAGGTCTGTCGTCGAGAATGTCGTTCGTGGCATAGGCTGGTTCGCAGTTGTCTGCCACGAACTGTAACCGCGGCCTGTTTACCCTTCACGCACTGTTGCCGAAGCGACACAAGTGGCTGGCGTCTTTTTGATATCCGTGTTCATCCGTGTAATCCGGAAAGCGCCAAGAAAGCTTGATGGTTCTTATGAACTGAAACGTGTTCATCATGATAAAAGATCGAGAGTTATGTAGCCGACCCTTAAGC
>CAIQIC010000572.1 GCA_903871765.1 uncultured Lentisphaerota bacterium | reverse complement strand
GATCCAGTGCGCCAACCTGATCTACGGCGGCACGCATACCTCGCGCTGCTTCAGCGACGAGTTTCTCAGCGCCGTGCAGCGCGATACCACCATCGCCACGGAGCGCCGCTTCAAGTCCGTGAAGCTCGCGTCCGACGAGCTCTTTCGCTACCCGTTTGTGGTGATGACGGGCGAGGCGGATTTCCATCTGCCGGCCCGGGAACGCGAGAATCTGAAAAAGTACCTGACCAACGGCGGCTTCCTGCTGGCCTCGGCCGGCTGCTCGAACAAGGACTGGGATCGCGCGTTCCGGCGCGAGCTCAAAAGCATGTTTCCGGACCAGCCGCTGAAGAAGGTGCCGATGAACCATTCCCTGTTCAGCACCGTCTACAAAATAGATAAATTGAAGCTGCATCACCCGGCGCCGGAACCCAGCCTGGAGGGGTTGGAAATCAACGGCAAGTTCGTGTGTCTCTATTCGTCGCACGGTTTGAACGACACCGAGCATACCGAGGGCTGCTGCTGCTGCGGCGGCAACGAGATTTCCAATTCGATGCAAGTGAACGTGAATTTGTTTGTGTATGCATTGTTGCATTAGGAAGGGGTCAACGGTCAGCGGTTAGCGGCAAGTTGTTAGCGGTCTGAAGGCTGCCAGCAGACAACAGGTCTACATTTATATGCTCAACCCAAGCTCAAGTTACGCTTTTTTGAGGTTCAAGCGATGGATCTGGTTGGCGGCTCTTGTGCTGCTCCCTTGCGTAATAACATCATGGACTATCGCAATACTCTACAACCTGCGGTGACGAACTCGGCGGGTAGCAAATAGACAATGCGAGCTGTAATAGGATGTGACGACAAGAGGATGAAGATCAAATAAATGGGTTATGCGACAATGGCCTGCTCGCGAATTGCTCACCCGCGAGGACGCGGATTCTGAAACGGAGAGGCCTAACGTTGACAAAGTATTGATCGGCGGACGGGGAAGATGAAAGCTTTATCCAGAAGTTTGCTGTTGGTCGCCGTTGTGCTGGCGGGTTGGGCGGCCCCGGCGTTCGCGATCCGGGGCCGTTCGTCCCCGGCGGCCGAGGACGCGGCGGGGCTGCGCCGGACGACGGCCGGCCTCAAGGTATTGCTCTTCACCAGCGAGGAGTGCCTGTGGTGCCGCCGGATGAAGACCGAAACGCTGACCGACCCGCGCGTGCTCGGCCTGTTGCAGACCATGCCGCTGGAAGAAGTGGATGTGAACCGCCAATTGGCCGTGGCCGCGCGGTACATGGTCAACGGCACGCCCACGCTGCTGGTGATCACGCCGGACGGCCGCGCCGTGGTCACGCTGACCGGCTTCCTGACCGCGGACGACCTGCTGGCCCGGCTGCAGCCGTTACTGGCACGTCCCGGCGAGCAGTCGCCCGGCCGCGATCTGGCCGGACAACTGGACCGCATGGAACAGGGGCAACTGCCGCCGGAGGAGTGGCCCGCCCTGCTGGGGGCGCTCGGCGATCCCGACCGGCAAAAGGCGGTGCATGATCGCATGCTGCGCCTGCAGCCGTTCCCCCGCGCGGCCATCGTGGCGGCCCTGACCCACACGAATCTGGCGGTGCGCCTGGGCGCGCTGGACCTGCTGGAGGAGGTCGCGGGCGATGCGTTCGGCTTCGATCCCTGGGACCCGGACAACGCCGGGAACCTGCGCGCGCGGGAGCGCTGGCAGGACTGGGCCGGCGGCACGTCCACGCAGGTGGTGGCCGCCGTCTATGCGGCGCTGACGGCGGAGCGCACGGCCGCATATCTTGCGGACCTGGCATCGGATAATTCCGACCGCGTGCAACGCGCGCGGCGCATGCTGTCCGCCGGCGGCCCGGCCCTGCTGGAGCCCCTGACGCGCGCGCTGACGGAACATCCCGAGTGGCCCGCGGGCGTGCGCAGCCGGGTGCGCGAGATACGGCTGGCGGTGATGCTGCCGCTGGAGAACCGGGTGGCGCGCGAGACCGCTGCCTACCGCCTGGTCTATGGGCCCATGGACGAAAAATTGCGCGCGTTGACCGACCTCGTCAGCGCCGGCGCACGGGCCGTGCCGGTGCTCGCGGAATTTCTGGCGGACGAGTCGGCGCTGGTGCGCGAAACCGCAGCCGACGCCTTGCTGCAGGCGGGCGGGGTGCGCGCCCTCGCGCCCATCCGCGAGTTGCTGGCCCGCGAAAAGGATCCCGAAATCCTCTTCGTGGTGTTGCGCGGCCTGGGCGCGGTGCGCAGCGCCGGGGCGCGCCAGATCCTCGCCGGTTACGCAGGCCATACCAACGAGGATCTGGCCGTCGTCGCGCTGCAAAGCCTGACGAAGAACAAGGCCGCCGACGCGGGGGAGGTCATCGGCAAAAGCCTGAAGGATCCGCGCTGGCGCGTGCGCGCCATGGCGCTGGAAGCCGTGGGGGCGCTGGAGCTCAAGACCTTGCAGGGCGCCGTGGAAAAACGGATTGACGATCCGGACACCTTCGTACGGTTTGCAGCCGTCAAGGCGCTGGCGTCCATCGGGCGAAAGAACAAAAGTGTCAGCGCCAAGCTGTTGGCCCGGTTCAAGCAGGAAGACGAGCTGAAGGGCGTGATTGCCGCGGCCTTGGTCAGCCTGGAGGCCACGCTGCCGCGCGAGTTCGGCGGCGAACTCCGCAACAAGGAGCCGGACATCGTCCTGCCCGTGGTGGAAGCCCTGGCGCAGGACGAGCGCGGCGGCTGGCAACTGGCGCTGGAATTGACCGGGCATGCCAACCTGGACGTGGCCTGCGCGGCGCTGCAGGTGGTGGCGTTCCGGGGCCTGACCGATCCGGAAGGCCGCGCGCAACTGGTGGCGGCCTTGCGGGACGGCCCCACCGAGAAAATACGGGCGGTGCTGACCGGCTTGCGGCTGCCGCGCCGCACCGAGGATGATTCCGCCATCGCGGTCGAGGACCTCGACATTTCCGGCGGGGATCTCTCGTCGCCTGCATCGGCTGATGGCGAGACGGGCGGGCTCGGCGACCTGTTCGCCGCCTTTGCGCCGTCCAATGCGCCCGCCGGCACCGCGGCG
>CAIQIC010000571.1 GCA_903871765.1 uncultured Lentisphaerota bacterium | reverse complement strand
GCGTTCGGCTTCAAGAACGCGATCCAGTGCGTCGTCGCCTGTTTTCCGCTCCGATGGCCAAAGAGCGGCTTATGTGGTGTCAGTTTCAGGATGTCGGCCACCGCGATTTCCTTTTCCGCCCATTTGAAGATGAGAGTGCCTTCAGGTTTCAGCACGCGAAAGCACTCCGCGAATCCACCGCGCAGCACGTCTCGCCAGTCGTCGTCGAGCCATCCGTATTTCCGCATTGCCCATCCCGGTTTCTTCACCGACCGGAAGCGAGTGCCAGACATGGTGTGGTGTGGCGGGTCGAACACCACCAGACTGAAAGTGTCGTCAGGGAACGGCAGGCTTGTGAAGCTCGCCAGCACGTCGGGATTTACGACCGTTGGATTTCGCCCCGGTCGCGTATCGGTGTCGTGAGTTTCTTGCCGTTTGTCCACGTAGAGAGCGCGCCCATCTTGCTTGTCAAACCAGAACATCCGGCTTCCGCAGCAGGCGTCCAACACGGGCGGAAAAGCCGAACCAGACGGTGGAGCATATTCGCTACCGCTCAATGCTCACCTCCTTGTTCATGCCGCCCCCTCCATCGTCATCGGCAGCGTCCGCCGGTGCTTTCGTCGGATTTGTTCGATCCGCCTGGCCACCCGCCGGGCCTCCCGCTGCCGCGCAATCAGCCGGCGCAAATCGCCCCCCGCGGCGGCGCGGCTCGCCTCCTTCGATGGTTCGACAAAGACGCAATAGCCCAGCCGTCCGCACAATTCATGCGTGGCGCGGATTGCATCCAGCGGCGTGCTGGCCTGGATTTCGTGATAGGATCCATCGCCGCACCTGACGATGGAGAGAAACCGAAACGGACTGACAACTTCGATCACCGCCTTGGCGGCGCGCGGATTGGAAAGCATGATGTCCCCTTTCGGTAGGGGATAATGCACCATGCTGGGAAGCGGGGCTATTGGACTTGTGCGAAAATCAGCCGGAACATCGCCGGTCCACAACGCCTTGTGGCCTTTAACCCCGTCGCGGATACTCTTCGATATATTATGCGACGTATGCCCCATGCGCGAAATTTACGCCCCCCCCCCTGGGTTGTCAAATTTATTTTCACATTTTTTGCATTTTGTTGTTTTCAAGCCGTAAACACTGTATATTCTGAACGGGCCAAATCATGAAAATAACCACCACGCGCCGCTATTATGCCACCGTTCGGCATGTCGGCTGCCTTTTCCGCCGGCGGTTCCAGAAGTACATCCCCTTCGACGGCGATCCGAAAGCCACGATCTATTTCCGGGTCCAGAAGTTCGGGACCAAGAAAACCTGGTGCCTGTTCACGACTTCGCGTACCGTTGCGCTCCGCATGGTTTCCGCCGACCGCGCCACGCTGCACGTGGGCAATTACACCCGCTACCTCAAGAAACTTGTGGACCGCGGCCGGCGGGCCAAGAAGGAATTGCACGCCCTGCTACTGGGCGAGAAAGGAAAACGATGAACACAAAACAAAAGGTTCTAACGGTGGTTTGCGGCCGCACTGAGATTCAACGCTTTGCCGGGTGCCGGGTCTGCCTTCTCGCCGGACAGTGCCGCAAGCGCCGCGGCCCGGCGATCTGCGGGGGCGGTTTGCCAGCGCGTGACAAGATCATCGAGGGTGAATGTATTGGTGCTCATGGCGTCATCTCCTATGCGAACAGCTCAAACGACGGGCGGCCCAATATCTCCGCGACGTGCCGCCTGAATGTATCGTCAACGCACCGCTTGCCATTTATTACGGCAAGAATGTCCCCTTCTTCCGCTTCCAGCCCATGACCTCGCAACGCTCTCGCAAGATCGCGGTAACGCATTCCGCGCCGTGCGAGCTCTGCCTTGAGTTCCAATTGCCGTTTCATTATTATTTTCCTTCTACGCCGGGCAAAAAAAGATTTTTCAGCCCGGCCTCCGACTCGGCCCGGAGATTGACCGTCAATCGCACATTGCGACTGCCTGCTTATCGGCCGCACCTATTAGCCGGAACGGAAAAAGACGGAATTACTAAGGAAAACGAATAACGACCACCAAACAGGTGGTGGCAAACCGGAGGATCGGCAGGATGATGCGCAGTGATTAGTCGGCGCCTGCGTTAGCGGCGCGTGCGCTAGCGGCGCGTGCGCTAGCGGCGCGGAACAGCGCCGCGAGCAATGCTTTTTCTAGCGTAAGGTGCAGGTGAACAGGGATATTTTTGCGTTTGAGTTCATCCTTGAAACACTCGTGAAGCCCTGTCTGGGCTAGGGTATCGGATTTATCGCGTTGCTTTTCGATGTTAGCCTGGGGATCAAATCTCTGAGTATCCTTGGAAGGATCATTATCGTGTCGATTTGGATCGGCATCACGCTCATTCTTCTTCGCGCGCGTATCCGCCAGAGCTTGCCGTAACGTTTTGATGCGCGCGGGGAGTCCGTGCAAGTCGTTGATTTTACCTTCCCGGGTACTGCGCGGCTCAAGGTCGTACCCTGCTCCTTTGCGGAGTTTGCGCCAATCATCCACGATGCGATTGATGGCTTCGTCCCTTATTTCGGCCGGCGTGTCGAGTGGAACAACAATAACAACTTCCCGCATGGCCTTGAGGCCCCCTATAAAAAATAAATACATAAGGGTTTCGCCGATCACGCGGTCGAGGAAATGCGTCGGGATTTCGATTGCGTTTCCATTTTCATCTTTTGCGATTTTGGGATGGTGGCGCATGATGGCAATCAACTCCGCAAGCGTCTTCTCCCCATATACTGGATTTCGCTTTTCAGGATCACGCATGGCCTCCAATCCACCAAGGCTGGTGGCGTATAAATTCACCCGGGCAATCCATTGCGTCAGCAGGTCGTCGAGGGTTCTGACCAGTGTGGGTCTGCTCGGCAAGCCCTGCCCTCTTTCGTAGTCGGCCTGCCACGCCAAATGCTTTATGCGCCGCTGCTCCTTGGAGTCGGATACTTCACACGCCGGATATAGGGGTTGTGCTTTCTGCTGGCGCTTGAGCGAATCGGAATACAAATCTTTGATGACCTGCTCGGTCTTTTCCGGCCAACCATTCTTCAAGACGGTATTAACCGCGTCCTTTATGGATTTCCAGCGTTGCTCGAAAAGGTTCGCGTCATCTTCAATTCGTTTCAAATACTTGTCGGCCAGCCGATCGCGTTTGCTTTGGCGCGAAGGGCTTCTCCGTTTGGGTTGCTCCGAGAGTTCATCGGGGTACAGCCGCAAGAGTTCCATCAAGGCTTTGAAGCAGTCGGGCGGCAATCCGTATTTCCGTTCCATCGCAAACTCCTCTATTCACGCGTCAGCCGGGGCCGGTTGCCGGCAACACACCTTTGGTCGGCATCCTACCCCGCCGGTGCTTGCGAACAAGCCGAAAGGCGCACTTGTTGATGAGCAGGGGCAGCGTCTTCGCAGTGCGCGCCAGATCGGTTTGCCGTTCTCATCGTACCGGGCCATCGCCGGCCGGTTCTTGTCCACGAACAGCCCGACACCACCCTGGCCGCTTTCATCGCGCGACCGGAAGCATGAAAGGCGTCAGGCTCCGGCAACCAGGATTTCCAGCCGGGCCATGTCCTGTTTCATCGTCGCCGCGGTCATGCTGCGGATGATGTCCAGCGCGTCGGCCTTCCACGTTCTTTCCGTGATGCCCTTCATCAGCAGTTTCGGCATGGCCTTTTGCAGCGCCTTCTTGAACTGGTCGCGGCCCGGGCGGAAGTAGTGCGTCAGCACCACATCGGTCGTCTGGTGGCCGGTCACGCGGCAGACCAGCTCCATCGGCACACCAGCGGATAAGGCCAGGGTGATCCAGGTCGTGCGGAAGCTATGCCAGCCCTTCAGGCTGCCACGCCGGATGCGTGGGGCGTCAGCGCTGGCCTCGGCAATCGTGCTCCCCCGGATGACCGCCGGCAACGGTGGCCGGCGGACAACCTGGGCACCGATCATCTGCTCCACGTCGGCCAGCCGGGTTGATACCAGTCCGCGGGCAACGTGCATCTCCTGTGCAATCTGCGGCACGGTCTCGCCGTCCAGGTAGCGGGTCAAGATGCCCTTCATGCGTTCGCGTCGTTGTTCCGACATGGTCGCCTTGGCAATCGCCGCCAGCCCGCGGTGGCGGGTGGTTTCCGGTGTCAGGATGGGCAATGCGGCGCGGCCTTCCTCGGCCTTCTTGATGCGCTCAGCGGTGTCGGCATCAATGAAACCAGCCTGTTGCAGAACGTGGCGTAAACGGCGGTCGATGGCGTCGGGATTGGTGGCAAGCAGTTGGGCGGCTTCTGGGAAAACATGGTCGGTCGGTTTAGGTGTATTGTCGCCCTTGGCGGTGATGAGCACCTCGCGCAGCAGCGGCAGGATGGGGATCTCCACAGTCTCGCCCGTCTTGCTGGTCTTTACCGTGATAAACCCCTGCTTCAAGTCCGCGTTCCGCCATTGCAAGCGGGCCATGTCGCTGCGCCGCATGGCCGTGCATACCGCCGTGATTATCAGGCTGTGGATGAGCGGATCTTCCTCCGCGGCGGCGAGCACGTCCATTAATTCATCCAGCTTGAACGGCTCGCGGTGGATGGTGTCCTCGTCCTTGGTCGGCAGGGTGGCAAGGTATTTGGTGTACGTTTCCGAATGCGGTTC
>CAIQIC010000570.1 GCA_903871765.1 uncultured Lentisphaerota bacterium | reverse complement strand
TGGCGATATCTTTGCCGCCATCAATGTGCATGTGCCCGCAGGGGCGGGGTTCGCCATGCTTCGGATGCAGTTTCCTGATCCGGTTCCACCCACGGCGACGTCTGACGAAAAAGATAGATATCTACGCAAGGTGTCCGGTGCCGGATTGCCCGATGCTCCGCCGGTGATTGATTTTTCCTCCAGCGATGATAATTATTCCAGCGACCAACATCGCCTGTTTCAGGCGGCCCACGATGGCCGCCATGCCTTGGTGTTGGGCTGGGGGCCATACGGACATGAGGGGTTTCAGGCCGTCACCGATCCTTTGAAATATCCGGAATCGTGGCGAGCAACTCTGGAGTATCCATGGCTTAGCATCCGCAAGAATGAGGCATATCCCGTTTTCACCGATGCGTCAACGGACCAACGGTGGAAGACTGCGCCGGAAACCTGCGGCCAGGTCAACGGCTTTACCCGCTGGAAAAACATCAAGGACACACCTGGTGAGTTCGGCATCCAACTCCGGTTGGTTGACAGTTCTGAACTTTCCGCTCAGGCATTCATTCCAACGCAGGTTATTGCCAATGTCACGCTCCGGCGGTTGCAGCAATTCAAAGTTGTAGATAGAAGTGTGTACACATGGACCTATAAGTCGGACAACGTATCGCTTGCTGGAACGTTGAAACCCGATGCCGCAAACCTACTGACATTCCCGCAGTTGCCCATCACGCGCCTTCCGGCGCTACTCTCCATAAAATCTGTATGGAGAAGTAAAGAAGGAAATACCAAATGAAATACCACACCATCCACCGTATTGCGACCAGCCTGATAACCATCGTTGCGATGCTGTCCTGCATCCCGGCAGCTCCCGCCGCCGTCCTAACGAACCTGCGCTGCGAATACCGCGACAACCCGCTCGGCATCGACGCGCAGAAACCGCGGCTGTCGTGGGTGATAGAGGAGGGAAGTCAGAAGCCAGCCGCCTTCGCTAAAGCTACGGCGGCCATGGAAGCCAGGGGGCAGCGGCAGACGGCCTATCAAATCCTGGTGGCGAGTTCGGCAGCGCTGCTGAAGAAGGACAAAGGCGATCTGTGGGACAGCGGCAAGGTGGCGTCGGATCAAAGCATCCAGGTGGAATACGCGGGCAAGCCGCTGGTAAGCCGCCAGCAATGCTACTGGAAGGTGAGAGTCTGGACGCAATCAATCCTGAACCCTGACTTGTCCGCCGTAGGCATCGCGAAGGCGGAACCCCGAACCCTGCTTGCCCGCCGTAGCCCGGAGGGCGAAGGTGGGAACCCTTCCGCTTCGGCCTGGAGCCAGCCGGCCTCGTGGTCCATGGGCCTGCTCAAGCCCGCGGACTGGCAGGCAAAATGGGTAAAGGCGGGCGGCGAGACTTCGCCATGGCTGCGCAAGGAGTTCGCTCTAACAGCAGTTCCGGAGCGGGCGATGGCATCTGTGAATGTGAAGGGTTACTATGAATTGTATGTGAACGGCAAAAAGGTGAGCGACGATGTGCTTGCCCCCGCCGTGTCCGTTTATGACAAGCGCTCGCTCTACACGACATACGACATCAGCAAGCTCCTGCGGCCAGGCACCAACTGTGTGGGTATATGGCTGGGCTTGGGCTTGCTCTTTCCCAAGGAGGTAGCCCCGCTCGCCCGGGTGCAGTTAGACATGACGGTGGGCGGGCAGCGGGTGGTCGTGGGGACGGACAGCTCTTGGACCTTCACGTCCAGCACGCATACCGAAACTGGGTGGGGATGGAACGGGACGGGTTACGAGAAGATCGATGCCCGTCTTGCGATCGCAGGTTGGAATGAAGTCGGATGCACCAGCGCCCCCACTGCGCCTGGACGCAGCTTCGGATGGCGTCCCGTGGAGGAGTATTCCGGGCCAACCGGCATTGCGACCGCACAATCCTGCCCCCCGAACCGTATCACGAAGGTCATTCCCGCAGTGGCCTGTGTGGCACTGGATGACAACACGGTTGAATTTGATTTCGGCACCAATCTATCCGGCTGGTTCCACCTGCGCCTGCCACAACTGGAAGCCGGCAAAATGGTGACCATGCACTTTGCCGACAAGCGTTTCCAGTCCGTCGAGGGAGATGACACGCCGGCGGGCAAGATCAAGCCGGCCCTCGAGCCGAAAAAAATCGAAACAGCCAAAGGGCCGGCCTACTATCAGACCAACAATCAGCGGACAGAATTCATCTCGGCCGGAAAGCCCGGCGAAGAGTTTTGCAACAAATTCAACTACGAAGGATTCCGCTACATCATCGTGCAAGGGTTGCCGGTCAAGCCGGCGCTCGGCGACGCCGAGGCGCTGTTTATTGAGTCGGACCTCGAACCCGTCGGGACATTCGAGTGCTCCAACGACCTGTTCAACCGCATCCACCAGGTCAATCTGT
>CAIQIC010000569.1 GCA_903871765.1 uncultured Lentisphaerota bacterium | reverse complement strand
CGTTGAGGTCCCAGTAGGCTAGGCCCTGGACCTTCGAGAAGTTGACGACGACATTGTGCACTATGTTATAGTCCCAGACACCGTCTTGGTTGAGGTCCTCTTTGACCCTCATGGCCTGGTTGTCGCTTATCAATATCTTGCTGTCGTTGAGGATGCGCTTGTCGGTCTGCATGAGGAAGTTCAACATCCGCTCGATCCGGGTCGCCTTGGTATCCACGGGTTGGTCGAGCCACGGGCCCGCGGGGCCGGCGGCGTCCGCCGTGCCGCCGTAGATCTGCCGGAGCTGCTCACCGGTGCATTGCTCGACGAAATTGGCCGCTTTGAGAGCGGCGGACTCGCGCGACTGCTCGATTTCGCGCAGCAGCCACGCCTCGCCCTGCCGCTGGAACGTCCAGAACTCCTGGAACTCGGCCGGCGCCTCGTCGCCGCGCAGGAATTGCTGCGTGCGGTCGTCGAGATAGAAGTCCCGGGCGCTGGCGGTGACCAGCGCCGTGAACGCGCGCTGGTCCGGCTTGTTGGTATAGCGCACGTTGACCACCTCCACCCGCGCGACCTGCAGATCGGCGATCATGTTGATCTCGTGGTTGCGCTTCAGGCTGGCGATCTGGTTGCAGTGGTTCAGAAAGAGGTCGCGCATCATCAGGGGCGCCATCGGCCCGTAGTCGCGCGCCTGCCAGCAGGCCTGCAGCTTGAGGAAGGTGACGCGCGCCGCGGCCTCCAGCTTTTCCGGCTGCATCGCCGCATCCTGCCGCGCCAGGAATTCCAGCAGCATGCGTGTCTGGCCGGCCTTCGGGGCAATACGGCCGGGGGCATACACGAAATCCAGGTTCTCGTCCTTATGCTGCTTCTGATTTCTCAGTACGCCCACCATGATGATCACAAAGACACCGACGAAGATCAAGAACGGCAAGGGATTATCGCTGCCGCCGCCGGAATGGCTGCCCCCGTACGAGCCGCTGCTATGGCCGCCCCCGCCGCCCTTGTTGTGGACCACAAAACCGTTGGCGATGAACGTATGCGGGGCATCCACTTCCAGGTTGAAAACCACTGACACGTCTGGCGCGCTTTGCTTTGTGCTGACTTTCGCGGGCAACAAGTGACCGGATTGGATAATCGCCAGCTCATCACCAATGTCCACCGCGGCGGCGTTCCGAAAACCGCCGGCGAACAGGCGCAAGGGATGATCGGCGGTGGTGCGCAGTTCGCCATGCTCGGTGTGCAGCGTGAGCAGCCGGTCGCGTTGCTGATAGAGGCGACGAACGGTCGCCGTCACGCCCAAGCCCGCCGCATCCATGCCGAGCACGGCGCTGCCGGGCACGAGTTGCTCAATCGGCGTGGCACCGTCCGGCGTGGCGATGGACGTGCCCGCCGGGAAGCAGCCGCCGCCCTTGTTGTGCACCGCGAAGGCGTTCGCGAAGAAGGTGTGCGGCGCATCGGTGCGGAGATTGAACACGCGCACCGGTTCGCGGACGCGCACGAGGCTGACGATCGGCTGTGGTTGCAAGCCCGCGCCGTCGCATAGAAAAACTTCATCGCCGATCCGCAGCGCCTCCACGGTCTTGAAGCGGCCCGCGCCGACATAGAACGGGTGCTCCGGCGTCACGCGGACGCGCGCCCGGTCGGTGGTCAGCACGACGTATTCGTCCACGTCGTGCGTGATGACCTCGGCGACCGTCGCGATGACCAGTCGGTTGGCCGAGTCGAATGCCTTGATCCGGTCGCCGGACCGCACGGCGCCGAGCGGCACGCTGGTGCCGTCGGCGCGCAGGATGGCGGTGTCCGGCAGGAAGCAGCCCTTGTTGTGGATCAGCACG
>CAIQIC010000568.1 GCA_903871765.1 uncultured Lentisphaerota bacterium | reverse complement strand
CTGGCCCTGGCATATTTACTGGTAAATGACTTTCCGACGTTCGCCACCGATCAAAAATATGGTCACCACAGCCTGCTGACCCGCATCACTTGGCAGCGCGCCATCTCCATCCATCACTTATTAGTTTTGTTGTCTTTCCTGTTCTTCTCTGTTTGTCGTGAATTCACTTCGCCATCATGATCCGAACGGGACCGAGCAGGCCGGAGGACAGCAGCGGCTGGTTAGAATCAACGGGGACGTTCGTCCGGGTCCGTCGCTCCGCCTCGGGCAAGGCCGTGTCGCCGATCAGCCGGTTGGGCCAGAGATTGACCACCTCGACCTCCAGCGTATTCCCGACGGACTTGACGGCCCCGGTGATCTCCACCCGCCACGGCGCGCACCATACCACGCCAAGGTCTTGGCCGTTGAGCCGCACGCGGGCCGTTCCATTGGCAACCACCCCAAGGTTAAGCCACAGGCGCTGTACCGATTTCGCATGGCCGGTTTCGGATTTCGAATTAGCAGTCTTCGCTTGTGAAAAAGCGGTCCGATACACCGCTGTGCCGCCGAAATGGTGAATCGCCGGTTCCGCCCGCTTGCTCCAATCGTCCAGCTTCTCGAAGACCATCAGTCCCTTGGCCTGGTCTCCGCCGAGCCCCTCTGTTGGGTAAAACCACTTCGGATCGAATTGAACAGTCCAAGGTCCCTCCAACTCTTGAACGGATTTCAACTTCGGGAAATTGCTCCCCAGCGTCGCGTCTGCGGTCTCCACCTTTGTGCCTTGGCGCCCCGGGGCCTTTGGTCCTTTGCTCCTAAACACCACGGCCATGGATCCGTAGGGCTCAAACAGTAAGGGGATGGTCGTGCGTCCGTCTTTCGATTCGAATTCCGGTAGATCCCGCTGGGTACCCGTCACCGGATTCCACAGTTCAGGCTGCTTGCCGGCAACTCGGAACAGGCACTCCACGATCTCGGCCTGGTTATTGCGATTAGCCAGGAAGTAAACCTCCGCATCGCCGACGCGGCGATGGATGAAATCGATGAAGGCATTGTTATTCGAGCAAACGAAATCGGGGGGGACCCCATCGGCTGCCAGAATCTCGCGCAGGGATGAGCCCCAGATGATGCGCCCCTTGCCGAACGCGTGCCGCTTGACAGCCTGTCCGTCGCAGTCACCCCAAACTTGAGCTGCCATGTTCTTGATATCGGCGTCCGCTTGCGGATAGTTCTTGAGGCCCGGGTCCGATTCTGGTCGCGGGCCGACGACTGTTGCGCCCGCTTCTACGAGGTCCTTGAGCTTCTTCACAACCTCGGCCGGCATGCGCTTGGTGTCCGGTAGGACCAGCAGTCGGTAGTTGAGTCCATCAGGCAATGCGATTCGACCTTTCTTTACGGACAACCGGGTGAGAAGGACCTCCGCGTTGCAGACGTCGTAGTCGTAGCCTTTGCCCAGCGCCGAATCCACATGTTTGGGTTCGACGAGGTTGGGCGCCCAGTCGCCGTTATAGAAGAGCACGTCGGCGACAAAGACCCCGCTCTGCAGCAAGGCCTGGCAGCGGTTGATATAACTGATCCACGACGACGCGGCCTGCTGCCACCAGGTGACGTTGGGATTGAAGTGCGTGCCGGCTCCATATTCGTAGCCGGGGAGTCCATCCTGTGGGCATGTGGCCGTCATGGTGTGGAAGACGATGCGGTTGATACCCTCGCAGAAAGCGCGGTCCGCGATGGGCTTCAAGGCTTCTGGTGTGTTGTTCCAATGAGGTTGAAACGAGGTGAAGGATTCAGCGGAGGCCGTTCCGCGTCCGTAGATGTGCGACGCGGTGGCGGTTTGCTTGCCCACTTGGTTCTGGTCGTTGACGACAAACAGGTCGCGCCAGAATTCGCCCTGGGGCATGGCGCAGCGGCCAAGATTCTTGAGTCCATCCATGCACATGGTTCCCGACCAGCTGGGGCCGGCGGCTTCACAGGCCGTATCCATGCCATGGGCGCGGGCCAGTTCGGCGAAGTGGCCATAGTTGTTGTCGGCCATGCAGTCGGCCACGGTCTTGCGATAATCGTGGAGGAATCGCTCGGAAATATCGGCGCTGCCGACGAGACGCCCGGCCAATACCGGCAGATAGGGCGTGGGATCGTATCCGCGATAATGTTTAAACTGCTCGAGCAGCGTGGCGGTCCAGTTCGGATAGCCGTCCTCGAAACTGTCCGTGGCGAAGTACTTCAGGGTCTTCCCGGCCAGCGGTCCCGCGTCGGCCAGGAGGAGTTTTGCCATGTGCTCCCACTGCTGGTCTACCCCAGCGGCACTGAGCCAGTCGACCTCAAGGCCTTCGGCGCCGGCCACGGGCAGACTGACGCCGATTCCGGTGATCCGGTGTCCCGTGCGAAGCAGGGTCCAGGTTCCTTCGGGCACATCCCATTCCAGCTTTCCATCGGGACCGAGTTCAGCGGTCAAATCAATGACGTCCCCCGGTGCGATGGGGTGGTCGCCCGGCAAGGCGGTCCATGGCGTCAGCGTCTGATCCATGGCCTGGCGGGCCTGCAGGAAACAATCGCCGTCCAGCCGATTGCTCTTGGCGGGGAGAGTCTTCCTTCGTTCGTCTCTCAGTTGAGAGCCGTCCGGTTCGCGGAAGGCGACGACGGCGGTGTCGCGGTAATCCACTTTGTCGATCGGCAGTCCGATGAACTTCGCCACGTTCAGTTGGGCAGGGGAATCGTACCCCGCCTTCGGCTCGGGCAGCGGCAGCGTGCCGGAGAACTTTTGCGGGCCGACGAGTTTTATTTCCGATTGCAGAAACCACCGCCCCGAATTCTCCGGTGTGATCCAAGGTCCGCCCATGCACCAGCCGCCGCAGAGATTGACGCCCACCTCGAGACCCAGCCGGTCGGCCTCACGCAGCGCATGTTTGTAGAGTTCCCTCCACTCGGGCGATAGGAACACTGGGCCCTGCGGGATCGGACCGGCGCCAAAACCGTGGCTCGACCAGACCATCATCACTCCGCCCATGCCCTTGGCTTTGAATTCCTGGAGGTCGCGGGTGATCCCGTCTTTGTCCATCAGGCTGTTGAACCACCACCAGTAACCGGAAGGGCGCGCCGAGCTGGGTGGATGGACGAATTTCTCTTCCAGGGCATCTCGCGCCACAGCAGGCCCGACAATCGAACACAACATGATCAGCATAACCCAGATGTTCTTCTTCATGTCTTCAGTCCCAACTCCCGTTTTGCGATTCATGGACGGATTCAGGGCAGAGTGGATTGAAATTGATAGGCGCCGGAACCCACGGCATAGACGGCAGCGGAATCTTCCATTCGCAGGAACTTCACACCATCCGCTTTGGAGGCAGGCTTGCCGGACTCGGTCACCCCAGCTTCATCCCTGGCCGGGACATACACGGTGGCGGTGGTGTTGGCCGGCACAGCCATGTCCCAGTGGAAAACGCCCCCCTCGATTTTCCAGTCGCTGCGGATCAAGCCGTACAGGCACTTGTGCGACGCGCGGACGAAGGTCAGGTCTCCAACCGGCCGGGGGCGCAGGATGATGTGTTTGAAACCGGGTTTGCTGGAGTCGTAGTTGATGCCACCGAGGGTCTGATACATCCAGGCACCCAGGTAGCCCGCAAGAATCGTCTGGCTTTGTCCATTCATCCCCGGGTCGCGAGTATCGCGATCCCAGCGTTCCCAGATCGAAGTTCCGCCCTTGGCCACCATGTAACCCCAACTCGGTCTCGTAGTCTGGGTGAGAATCGTGTAGGCGACGTCCGTCCGCCCGATGTCGGTGAGAGTCTGCAGCAGCCACTTTGTCCCCACACAACCCACGCTTAAGTGGCCTGTGTGTTCGACGAGGATGTCCTTCACGAGGTTGTCGACCACGGCCTGACGGTGCTCAGGCGGCACCAACCCGAATGCCAGCGGCAGAACATATGAGGTCTGCGTTTTGCTCGCATAGGTTCCGTTCTTCGGGTCGAGGAACGTTCTGTTGAACGCCGTTCCGACCTTCTCCGCCGTCGCGCGGAAATGAGCCGCATCCTCGGGATGTTCGATGAAGTCCGCGATTTGCGCTACGAGCCTGCAGTTGTAGTAAACGTAGGCTGTCCAGAGCAACTCGCGCGAAGTTGCGCCGTGGTCTGAGGTCTTTCCGTCCATGCTGTATGCGTCAACCCAGTCGCCATAGCACCCCTTCCTGCAGATGAAGTCCGGATCGAGCCGTTTCTCCAGGAATTCCACCCAGCGCTTCATCATGGGGTAGTTTTCGGCGACGATCCGCCGATCGCCATACATGAGGTAACAGGACCAAGGGGTTGTGGTGACTACAGCCGGCCAACAGGGGTCTCCGGATTGCGACCAGGGCCAGTACGAACCGGCATCCGACAAGCACCCGTCCTCTCGCTGGTCAATGCGGCATTCGCCCAGGAAGCTGTTGTAGAAGGCCGCCACATTAAACATGTAGCCCTCGGTTTCGGAAGTCTTCTCGGACACACTCAGCCAGGCTTGGCGTTCGTCGCGGTCCGGGTCCATTGGGACCCCGCGTTCCTGCATCCGCACGGTGCGCAGCATGTTGGTGTAGATCCTGTTAACCAGTTCGTTCGAACAGGAGAAATCGCCGACCTTCTCCAGGTCGCTATGAACGACCAGCAGTTCCAGATCGTCAGTCGTCGGCACGCCTGGCCATCCTGTGATTTCCGTAAAACGCGTCCCTTGCCCGCGGAAACGCGGAGCCCACGATTCGACACCTTCGCCTTTGAGGGTATAGATGTCCGTGGAAAGGGCACTGCGGTTGGGCCCCATATCAACCATCCCGTCCGGATGGCGGTCAAAGGTTGTTCGGATCACGACCCGCGTGTCCTTCGGTCCTTTCACCTTGATCCGAACCATTCCGTAGAGATTCTGCCCGAAGTCGGCCACATAAGTGCCCGGCTTGGGACTGGAAATCGCCACCGGCTTGAGCGTCTCGATCACGCGCATCGGTTCCAGCATTTGGGCGATGAGGTTTCCCCCCGGCGCCGCGACCAGTTGAACGGGCTGCCACTTGGAATCGTCGAACCCATCCTTGTCCCAGCCAGACTGCTCCATGCGGGCATCATATTCCTCGCCGTCGAACTCGTTGTTGGCGCGGATAGGCCCCTGGTTGGTCATCTTCCAGTGTTCGTCGCTTACGACGAGTTCCGAACTCCCGTCGGCACATTCAAGGCGCATCTGGAACAAGAGCTTCGGAAAGCCGAATGTCGGGGTCGGCGCCGGAACAGCCGCCCGCGGGGCAAAAAAACGGCCGTTGCCCAGGATAACTCCCAGAACATTTCGCCCACGTCGCAGGTATTCAGTCACATCAAAGGTCACGTACATGGCCCGTTTGTCATATCGGGAGTGAGTCGGGTCCATGATGCGAGTGTCCACCTTCCGGCCATTGAGATACAGTTCGGAGAAGCCCAAGCCACAGAGGTAGGCCGTTGCGCGAGTGACTTTGTTCTCGACCGCGAACTCGCGGCGGAGCATGCGCGCGGCTAAGCGGCGGTGCTCGGATCCTGCATCTTCTTCGCCGCCGGCCTTGCCGATCCACGTTGCTTTCCAGTCTTCAGGTTTCAACAAGCCCATGCTCCAATACGCCGGCGGACTCCAAGCTGACAGCTTACCATTCTTGGCCCACACGCGGACTTTCCAATGGCACGCCAACGCCGACACCAGCGGCTTGCCGGCATATTCCACCTGGATGCTCTGGTCCGACGCCACCTTCCCGCTGTCCCACAGATTCCCCTGGTCTTTGGCGAGCAACTCCGGGGTCGAGGCGACCAGTACCTGATAGGCACTCTGTTTCTGTCCTCTGGCCTCTGGCCTCTGACTCCTCTCTTCAATCCCCCACGACAGCCGCGGCTTGGCCGCATCGATGCCGAGCGGGTTGTCCCGGTATTCGCAGCGCAGGTTGGCCAGGTCGGCGGCGGCGGATGTGATAGGCAACAGCATTGAAGCCGCTGCAATCAGGCTGGCCGCTAGGCGACGGTTGGCGGGGTGGTATTCCATTTGGATTCTCCGCGGGTGCCTCATGGACAGATTTCCGGCGGATCTCTTGTCACATCCTTCGGGTCGGACCAATTCGACACATGGAGATCCGAGTGGATGAACATCCCGAAACGCGCGTCACGCCACCATGCCATCCTCTTCTTCGATGCCCCGGACTTGTCCGCACGCTTTTCCTTCTGGGCGTCGGCCCAGAATTGTTCGAACGTGCCGGCAGCCGCCGGAGCGGCTGTCCGCCCGTGGCCCGCTATCGTCATTGCCGCGGTCAGTACTGTTGTTAGTATGGTCTTCATGTTTGCTTGTGTTGTATTTCTCATTTCAGCGACCGTTGACGATCATTCTTGCCACTGGTAAGTTCGAGCACGGCCACGGAGGCCCTTGGCATCTTGAGTTCCAAACGCCCGCCCTCGTCCACTGTGGGTTGCTCCTCGCGCTCGATGAAGATGGTGTGCTGTGGCGTGACATCGCTGGCAACCAGCGTGGAGCAGTTGCCATCGGGACGACAGGAAAAGGATGAGTAGGTAGGTTGCGTCAGATCCTTTGCGATGAGAAACCGCGCGGAGGCTCCAAACGGTTGTGCCATATTCGACACCTTCAGTTCCAGCATCCGGTCATCCGAAACGCTGCGATTAATGATCGTCACATGGACCTGGCGGCCATCGGCGCTTATTGTGGCGGCCACGTCGAGGTCACCCTCGGCAGGTGCCGGCGGCAATTTGAGCAGGCGGTTACCCTGGTGACACTTGAACGCCGCGAACACTCTTCCGCCCGTGTCGAGTCTCGCGGTCAAAGGGCCGACCCTGATGCCTCCCTCATTGACCGGTTGAAAGTAATACGCCTGCTCAATGCCCAGCGTCGCCGCTTCGCGGCACAGCAGGTTGAGAACACCGGCGATGTTAAGCCCCGTGCCCACCGTGCCCGGCTTGCCCCATCCGGTGCTCCACTCGTCGAGAATCACGGGGATTCCCCGTTGAATCTGGCGCTGAGCGATAGAATTCTTCAGCTTTGGCCAGAGGCTCGTCGTGGGTGCAATTGACATGCCACGCACATCCCCGCCCTGGCCATCGTATTCATGAAGCGAAGCATAACTCAACAAGGCTCCCGCTTGTTCGAACAAGGGCTTGTTCCATGCCGCGGTGTCCGCGCATCCCACCAACCGGACTGAAGGGTCCGCTTTCTTCATGGCCTCGGCAAACGCCTTGGTTGTGCGGGCGCAGTCCAAGGGATTCTGCATTTTACAAAGGTAGAGTTCGTTCCCCATGAACCAGGTTTTCACGCCGTAGGGTTCCCGGTGTCCGCGTTCGGCACGCACCTTGCCCCATTTCGTTTCCGGACTGCCGTTGCAGTATTCGACCCACGCGGCCGCGTCCTCCGCTTGCGTCCCGCTCAGGCGCATGGTGAGCGAGGGCTCACAACCGATCTCACGGCACAGCGCGATGAATTCATCGATGCCGAGTTCCTGGGTGTCACAGTCGTCGGTGTCGGGCCACAGGATGCCGCTGTCCGCCATCACCAGCGGCGGGCGCTGATCCACGGGCAGCAACCCGTCCTACCAGCGGTACTCCTCGGCATAACAACCGCCGGGAAAACGCAGGGTGCCCGGCTTGATCTGCTTGAGCAACTCGATCACGTCGCGGCGCATGCCGTGAAAAGCATCAGCCGGCTGCACTGACGCCGCACCGACCCAGAAGACGCCTGGATTCTTACTCGCGATTTCCAATCGGGCATTTTCCGCAGTAACCGGAGCTTTAAATTTACCGGTCCAGAGCTGCCAGTCACCAGGTTTGAGCTTTTTCTCTGTCTGGAAAATTGTCTGCGTGTTCTTGTCATCCGCAATCCTCATCGAGAGAAGCTGGTCAGCCTCGGCCTTGAGCCACCAGCGGAACGTGTAACGCGTGCCCTTTTGAAAAGCCAACGCTTCCTGTTGTTGGCCCAAGCCACCCGGTTTGTCACCGCCCACGCGCACCGCGCCCTTGCCAACAAACACCACCTTGTCGTCCATGGTCATGCCGCCCACGCCAGGAAGCGGATACCACCGCTTGGGCAAGCCGTTGCTAACAGCGGCAAACTTCCGGTTAGCGACCATCTCCGCTCCCAGCCCGCGCCAGATCCCACGCCGCGTGACCTCCAGGTTACAGCCGAACAGCAAGGGCGATATGACCGCACCAGTTTGCTTCACATCAATCTCGACACGATTTGTCTCAGCCGCCGGCACGGCACTTCCAAGCAGCGAACCTAATACAACCAGCAGAATCATTTTCTTCATAAGCACGCCTTCTTCACACGCACCCTCAGTTCCCCGGCACTTCCCTGGGCGGGATACCATCTGCCGGCTTTCCCAATGTCAATTTGATCACGGTCATGGCCGGATCCCGGAATTTCGGATCCACCTTGAAGCTCAGCTTCCCGTCCGCCCGGGTCATAGTCACCTCACCGCCGGTGAGCACGTTTGCGGAAAGCACCGTGACCGGCAGATCCGGAATGGTAACCGCATTGTCGGCCCAATTCGACACCTGCAGATCCGAGTGAATGAACATCCCAAAGCGCGCGTCACGCCACCAGGCCATCCGGTGCCGCGAAGCCTCGGACTTCTCCGCCCGTTTCTCCTTCTGGGCGTCGGCCCAAAACTGTTCAAACGAACTGGCAGCGACGGAAGCCGGCGGGATGCAGAACAGCATCGTCATTATGATCGTTAGGCAGGCAGCAAGGCGGCAGGTGGCGGTGTCTTTCACCTGGATTCTCCTTTTCATAATTTCAAATCTGTGATGTCTTCATTGTTAATGCACGATCTCCCCTTTCGTCACGTCCCCCTTCACATCGAGCAACTGGACACTGGCAACGGTTTTCATCAACTCGTGATCGGCAAACGTCCAGACCACCTGTTTGGCCGGCGTGACCTCTATCACATGTGGAGCCTGGCCGAGGTGGCCGTGTCCAAGCCAGTTGGAAATCACGGTATTACCGTTAGGCAGCCGTTGCAGGCCGGTCATGAAATAGAACGGGATGCCCGGCAAGTCGCCGTTTTTGATTTCCCACACCGTTTTGCCGGCCGGCTCCACCTCGAAGACCCGGCTGCCGCCCGCGCCGTCGCCGCAGGCGATGAGCGTGTTGCCATTGGCCAGGCGAATCGTGCTGTGCGGCCCGCCTGCGGCCGGGATTTCACGCACGACCTTGCCCTGCTTGTCATACTCGCGAACGACTTGGTCGCCGTAGTGCGTGACAAGGTAATGGTCATTGGCCAGCCGGCGGGCGTTGCGCATGAAGAGATGACCACCGTCCTTGCCCTCGGGCAGGAGTTTGATTTCCTTGACGATTTTGCCGCTGGGATCGACATCCAGCAGGCGGCCGGCGCTGCACTCGCCGATAAACGTGTTGCCGTTGGCGAGGCGCTGGCAGGCGTAGATTTCGCTCTTGGATTGGTAATCGAAGACGACCCGCATGTCGCGCGTGACCTCCTTGACGCCATGGCCTGTGGTGAAGAGCAGGTTGCCGTTAGGCAACACCCAAAGATCGTTGCAGTTAGGGGCCGGGTACTCCCACTCGACCCTGCCGTCGGCGGCAACGATGAACACCTTTCCCTGGACATAGTCCGCGCAAGCGAACCGGTGTCCTCCGGCACGGACCGGCGTTGCCCAACACCCGAGTGCGATCAATATCATGATGGTTTTCATTTTGATCTTCATTTTATTTTTCATTGATCTTGGCCGGGCCCAGATCGTGCAGGGCGTAGGCGGTGAAATGCACCGGATTGCCGGGAACCCCCTGGCCGATCCAGCGCATGTTGAGCGTGCCATTCGAGGCTTCCCAAGTGGCGGTGAGCAGCGCCGGTGTTTTCACTTCGCCGTTAGCCAATTGATGTTTGCCGCCCGACACTTCAGCAACCCCGTTGCGAGGCAGGTTGCAGATCAATTGCAACCGATAGGTGTGGCCGACTGTTAGCCCGCTGATCGAGAGGGTCGGTTTGATACCCGTCGTGTCCGCCGGGGCTTGCAGCAGGGAATTGACGAGCTTTTTGAAATTCGCATCGTTTGGGGCGGGATAGTAGTCCAGCACCCCTGAGCCCCCCCACGGGCCTGACAAAGCGGAGTCCCCGGCGGCATTGGCCACTCCTTTGAAGGGCACGCCGTGAACCGTGATGTCGACCGCCTCGCCAAAGTGATAGGCCCGGACAAGTGTGCCGCTACTTTGAATCTCCAATCCGCTCGCGCCGGCCGAGGTATCCAGATTGGTTTCAGCAAAGGATACCAAACGCGTAAAGGTCACGGTGGCTGTTAGAGTGATGGCAAGGTTGTCGGCACTGGCACGCAACACCGCCGACCCCAAGGTCGCGGAGGTCACGCTGAAGGTCACCACGCCGTCAGCACTGGAAGGCCCCGAGGCGGCCGATATCATGTCCTTCGAGCCACGGTTGGAAACCAAGGTCGCGGTCTTGCCGGCGACCGGATTGCCGAAGGCATCCTTCAAGGTGACCGTGACCTTCACGGCGGTGGTGCCATCCGCCGGGACCAAGGAGGGTGAGGCCAGAACCGCAGAGTTGCCGGCATGTACGGCCCCCGCCGTGAAGGTGACAGTGGCCGTTGGCGTGACTCCTATGTTACTGGTAGTATCCTTGGCGCTGAAAACCGCCGCCCCAGCCGTTGTGGATTTCACGGTGAAAGTCACCACGCCGTTCTTGTCGGAAGCACCCGAGGTCGCCGCGATCGTGTCCATCGCGCCACGGCTCGAAGCCAGCGTCACGGTCTTGCCCGCGACCGGGTTGTTGTTAGCACTTTTCAAGGTGACGGTGATCGGGGAAGTAGCAACGCCGTCGGCCGCCACCAGTGCCGGGGAGGCCGTCACTGTGGAGTTGGCCCAACTCACCACTGACGCCGAAAAAGTCACCGTGGCTATGAGGTCAATCTTCACATTGTCCGTTGTATCGGTAGCTGTGAAGACGGGTGAACCCGCCGCCGCGGAGGTCACGCTGAAGGTCACCACTCCGGAACCGCTGGATGGTCCCGAGGCCGCCGCAATCGTGTCGGCGCTGCCACGGCTTGAGACCAGCGTCACGGTCTTGCCGGAAGCAGGATTGCCGGCGGCATCTTTGAGGGTGACGGTGATGGTGGCAGCGGTGACGCCGTCGCTCGCAACGGTCGTGGGACTGGCTTCCACGGTGGAACGGGAGGCATCCGTTCTAACAAGCGCCTCGTCCGCCACCAAAAACATGGAACGGACCGGCGGCAGTTTCACATGCACCCGCGTGACAGTCCCCTCTTTGCCGGCGACATGCTCATACTCGCTCGGACCCATCTTGCCGTCGTGCGGATTCCAAATTTCGGGCACCAGCTTGCCGCGCAAGCTCACCCAGGTATCCACGGCCCCATCGGAGGAATTGGCGAGGAAAACCAGCGAGCGTCCATCCTTCACCTTATGGATATATGAGAAGTTCCCGCCACTGGCTGTTAGATCATGGCCGATCACCACGTCGCCGTCCGGCAGCGCCTCGTTGAGGACGGAGCCGAGTGCCGCCGCGCCGGGCGAGGGCAGGAACCAGGCCTTGCCGCCCTTGGCATTGCGGTGGCATTCCTTCTGGTCGCCGAAGATGTCGATCACCAATTGGCGCACCTCGGCATCCGCGCCAGGTTCGGCCGCGCTGTCAGGCAGGCGGGTGGTGGCGATGACCGTGCCTCCCTGGTCGTAGAATTGTTTGATGCGGCGCAGGGTGCCGACATTGATGCAGCGTGAGCCGGGAATGATGAAGGCCCGCCAGTGTTCGTAATTCACCTTGTTATTTAGGGTGAGGGTGGTGCCGGCGGCCGCACAACGCTCCTCAAGGACTTCGGGATGGACGAAGGTGAAGTCGCGGCGCACCCCCAAGGCCAACATTTCTCCCACCTGCATGTAATCCGCCTCGGGGATGTCAACGCAGCCATCCACCGGACTGCCGGGGCCGAACCAGGAGCCGGCCTGCAGGGTGGCGATCGGATAGAGCACGCCGATGTCGGCGACATGGCGGCCTCCCTGCAGCATGCGCTGGAGGCGTCCGATATACTGGTTGTAGGCCGGCAGTTCGGCGCCATACTTTGCAGCGCCCGGCGAGAGGTTGGGTTTGTAGCCGATGGCACCCTGGTCATACCAAACGGCATGCGGCACCATGGTGTTGATGCCCTTGGCGAAATGGTCCATCGCCTCCTTGTAGAGGATGGTTAGAGGCGGATCCTCCATGGCACCATAACATTCCACCATCACTTGTGGCCGGTCGTAATTGTTAGCCGCAGAGCTGACCACTTTGCAGGCGCGTGAGTTGCGGCCATAGCCAAGGATCTCATCGATGCCAGGCATGCTCTGATACTTGAACGCCTTGAGCATGTCGCCGACAGTGCCGATCACCGGGTTGACCAATTCCTCCTGGTCGGCATGTCCGGTGAGATCCATGCGATGCGCGGCGCACCAGTCGCCGATGGTTTTGACGAAGCCGGTGGCAAAGAGTTCGGAGCGCATGCCGAACAGGGCGTTGCGCGCCGAGGCGGTGTCGGGACCGATGTCGAAGAACAGCGCCGGATAGAGGGTGCCGGGATCGGTCTTGAAGCGCGCACGGAACCGCTCGTTAAAGCGCTCCGTCCAGGCCCTGCCGCCCTTGACGTGATAGAAGGCCGGTTCGTCGTAGAAGGCGCCGTCGATGGTGGTGCCGAACTGGGCCGGCATGGCATCATGATAGGCCTGATAGGTCAGCGCGATGAAGGCCTCCGCCGCCTTCGGGTCCAGATAGTCCATCAGTCCGTCGCCACCATCGGGGACGCAAATGAAAATCATCACCTTCCACTCGCCGGCGGGCACATTCCAGCGCAAGGTGCCGTCCTTGACCGCAGCAGTGAGGTCGAGGCGCTTCTTGCTCGCCGCCTCCATGGCCACCGCGCCCATCAGGGTGCCTTCCGGCACGGCCTGGGTGAATTCCCTGGACCCGCTCACGTCGCTGGCAAGCATGTCCAGGCGTTTGCTGAGCGCCTCGGGATGGTGCCTGGCTAACAGGCCGCCGGCCGAACCGCTGGGAAACCAGCACTCGTCGTAGAGGCACATCTTCATGCCCAGCTTGCCCGCCTCATCCACCGCAACCTTGTATTGCTTGAGGAACTCCGGCCCCATGAACTCGATCCCCATGGATTTGGTGGGCACAATGCCCATGCCATAATAACCGGCGGTCTTGCAGGCCGCCACCATGGCCTTGGTCTTGTCCGCATCCAACTGGCCGTTCCAGAACCACAAGGGACGGGATTGATACTGGAATGGAGGGTTCACGAACTCGGCTGGCAAGGCCCCGGCCTTGTCCGCCCCCACGCACCAGCCGGCACCAGGCGAAAAGCCTAACATCATGGCCATGCCGGCCACTACCACGCGCGTTCGTGTCATATATTTTCTGTTGTCACTGTTTGCCACATTTCACTTCTTTCGCCTATTTCCCGGGGCTGAGTTCGATGGTTTCGTTCACCGCTGTCCTGAAAGAGAAACGCTCACCCTGCTTGGTTTCAGCAGAAGAACCCGGCCTCCCGCCATTCCTGACAAGAGTCACTTTCCTGCCGGACCATGGATTGACGACGGTGCAATCCCTGCCTTTCTCGCTGACGATCTTCACTCCAGACACGACGCCGTTCTTCATTTCCGCATGCTGCATATCAATCGTGGTCTTCAAGGTCGCGCCCTGCAAGGCCGGCGTCATGATCCGCATCCGTCTCACCGTTAGAACCGACGCGTCCCGTATTCCTGACAAAAACGAACTCCAGGAGTCGTTCTTGCCGATATAGAAGGTCAGCGCATCCGCCGGGCCGGACAGCATGATGCCCACATCGCCATTGCCCATGATCGGCCCGCTGGCCATAGTGTTGCCCGCCCCGCCGACCGGCCCGTTGATGACAAATGAGTGCCGGCCGACCATCGGTTCGCCATCCGACGATGACGCCCCGCAAGCCCGGAAAACGACCATCAGAATCGCAAAAACGGATAACACATTCTTCACACGTTTCATTTCTTCTTCCTTTCAATCGTTACTTGTGTGTTGCAACCAGTCTCTAACATTTCTTTGCCGGCATCATTTTGCCCGGGTGGTCACCGGATTGGCGAACTGATAATGGGCGCTTAATGCCGCATACCACCGCTCGGCATGCACCAGCAGGCCGCGTGGCCCGAAATGAATGCCGTCATGGCGATAGTCGCCGCTACCGATGAGGTCGTTGGTGTCCGGTCCACGGCAGGCGATCCCTTTATCCCACAATGCTTTCTGGGCGCTGGTCGTGGCGGCCATGCCCTCCTTCCAATCCTGTTCTCCCTGGGGCGGACAATAACAAGTGCCGGCCACAAACCAGTCGAGCGGCCAACCCAACTGCTGGCGACTGAACTCGATCATCGCCGTGGCTTCCTTTTCATACTCCTCTGCCGGAGTAAAATCCGTGCGGCCCGTATCGGCTTCGCCCTGCACCCACAGCACGGCGCGAATCCCGGCGGGGCCGAACCATCGCGCCCGTTCCACCAGCCGTTCGATATTGCCCGAACCGTGGCTCGGCACCCATTCACGCACCCGCACCCAGTTGATGGTGGCCGAGCGGAAACAGACCGGCGCCCGGGTCGTCCGCGACAACATATCTCCCAGAATCGGCCAGGGCGTGCCGCCTTCACCGCAGGCATCGGGAATCGGGTCGGCGGCCGGAGTGAATTGCTTGCCGTCAAAATAGACCGACAGCGTCTCTAACGATTTCTGCCGCGGGCTGCCATAGTTAACCGAATTGGATTGACCGGCCGTGATGAAGACATCTCCGACCCCGACCTGTCCGACCGAAGACTCGCCCAGTACCGTCGGGTCAGCGGCTGATTTCCGGAACCGCACCTTGAGCGAGTACCAGCCGCCGGTTGCCAGCTTGATACTGCCATTGAACTTGCCATCCTTGATCTGCGCACCCTGCGCCACAACGGTCCAATCACGAGCCTGCCCACGCAATCCGGCGCCTAACTCAGCTTTTGCTTCGACTAGGGTCGCATCGGCGGGGACGGCTCCCGCCACCTTGACCTCAGCCCATTCCTGCGCATTCCGCTGGATCACCTGCCGCTCAAGCGGCAAATCCAGGACCATGTTGGTTTCCGCGGACGCTGCCAGCGTCAACCACAGGGTGGTGATCCCGCACAACATAATCAGTCTGTTTTTCATATTTTTCCTTTCTGCTTATCTGTCTGAATCAAAACTGTACTGGTGAGAGTGTTTCATTGGGCCTATCTCTGCTCTTCGGGCACTGGCGAGGTCATGGAGGTGGCCGTCTCAAATGTCGGATAGATACGGAACTGCGGGTGGTCCTTGTATTTCAGGTTTTTGCGGCCCCAGTAGGTGCCGTAGTACTGGCCATTGGTGTCGATCCAGTTGGTGATCTTCAGCAATTCCTCCGGTGCCAGCTTGAGGTTCTTGTGGACTTCCGCGAGTTTGGCGGCGCGTTCCGCTTTTTTGGGATCGGCCAGTTTGACCTTGCCCTTGCTGAGCATCGCCACCAGCACGCTGGTATGCGAGCCGAGCGATTTGGCCGGCAGGTAGTCCACGTTGCCGGTCTTGGGAACATTCTCGGCGATGATCAGCCCGAGCAAACTGTACCGACGCTCAAAATCGGAGGGCAGCAGGGTTTCGTAGGATACGTTGAACAGCTCCGTCAGCGTTCCGCTCAGGTTTAGATTTCCCTTGGGTTCCGCGCCGCTGTGGCACTTCTGGCAGTATTTGTCAAAGACGGGTTGGACATCGTGCGCGTAATCCAAGGCGCGATGCCCGTCCTGCTCGCCCGGCTGCGCACCGGGGATGGACGGCGGACGTTTGAGCGCCTTCCGCACCAGGGCCGTGTTGTCGGAACGGCTGACGTTAGCGGGCGTTTCGTGACAGCCCACACAGCCCCGAACCTCGCCCGGCATATAATTCACGAAGGTCCGCTCCGTCTGCACCGCCATGTAATTCGCATCCAGCACCTGGAAAAATATATTGGCCTCGGCCGGGACCACGAAGTTGGCCGAACCGTCATCCTCCACCGGTACCACGCCATGCTGGACCTTGAGCCCGAGATGAGTGTGTTTGCTGACGCAGGAATACTGCTGGTCGAACTCGTCACCATCCCAGGGGTGGCGTACGGCCCAGGGACGCGGTATCTGCTCAAGAACGCGGATGTATTTGATCGTCCCACGCGGAACATCCTCCAAGCCGGAATAGACGTCCGTGACCATGCAGGCGGCTTGTTTCGCCTCGGCCAGCTTGGCGTTGCGCGTGGAGATCAGCACGGGCGGCGTTGGCCGCGGCTTGAGCGGGTATGGCAACCAGCAGGAGATATCAGGATCGGTATAGATATTCTCAACTTCACCTTTTTCGTTCAACAGATAGAGTCCATAAGCCTTCGTATCCGACCAACGCGGCCCGGCTAGTTTATGCGCCACCAGGAATAGGTTTTCCGAAAGCGGATACGGATCCCTGAACAGCCGCCCCTTGCCCTCATTGTCAAATTGCCAGTCCCCATTGGCGGTTTTGAACGCCCAACCCCGTTCCTCCCTGACGTCCACATCAGGCGTCATGTAGGTCATCGGCTCGCGGGTGCGGATGTTCTTCGTCATATCCAGGCGGATCACCGTGCCAATCGTATTCCAACTGCTGTGCGGCGTCCCGAGCACCACGTATTGGTTGGGCGCGCCGGGGATGGCCCGGCCATAGATCTTGGTGGGCGGCAGGGCAATGTCGTTGCCAAAGATTTCCGTCGAGGCCGTGCCGTCCGGCTTCATGGCCCACAGGCCTTTGACGCTGACGGCGCCTTTGTCCACGTATTCCCAGCGGGTGTACATAATGCGCCCGTCGGGCAGCATGCCCGGCGACGCTTCGCTGACCGAGCTGTTACTCAGCTTCCTCAGGTTCTGGCCGTCCGCGTCCATGCGGTAGAGAACCGTGGTCGTGAAGATGTCCGGCGGGTTGCACAGGATGCCATACTGACAGCGGGTGGAGATGAACACAATGCCGCCATCGGGCAGATAGCACGGCTGCATGTCATCGGTACAGCGGTCACTTCCAAACTTCTTGATACGCTCATCTTCGTCCGGCGGGGGGAAAGTAAGCTGGCGCATGCCAGTGCCATCCACATTGATCTCGTAAATCCGGTACCCGACGCGCTCGGTAGCCCTATACGCAAAGACCACTCGCTTGGCATCGAACGATACGTCAAAGCGCTCGAACATTCCGCCTTTCAATTGCGGAACAAGCTTCTGGACCGTTCCCGTTTTGAGATCGAGCGAGCAGATACTGTTGTTCGGCGCCCAGCTTCCTAAGAGGTATTCGGTGTAATAGTGGTCGGCGCCATTGGTGGCGCGCGTGACAAACAGAATCTTCTCAACTCCATGCCGGCGGAGTGTTTCGAGCACCTCGGGTTTTACGGAAACTTTTTGAGGATTCTGGGCAATGCCCTGCGGGGTGAAACTGGCGAGTAACACGCTGGCAAATTGCAGCAGTTTCATTTTCATTTTCATTCCTGGTTTCATTTGCTGTTCTATCGTCTTGACAGAGTGGCTTGGAAACGGTAGGTGCCGGAACCCACGGCATACACCGCCGCGCCGTTTTCCATGCGCAGGAATTTTACGCCGTTTGCCTTCGAGGCTGGCTTATCGCCTTCGGTCACGCCGGCATCATCCTTGGCCGGGACATATACTACTGCCGTAGTATTGATCGGAATTGCGACGTCCATGGTCAGCTTGTTGCCATCGCGTTTCCAGTTACTCACGATCTTCCCGTGAACCGAGTCATAGCCGCACTTGATCCATGTCAGGTCGCCGACGATGGCCGGCTTGATGATGATCTTCTTGAAGCCGGGGCCGGTCTCATCGGGCAGGATGCCGGCCAGGCCCTGATAGAACCAGCCGCCGGGACTGAGATAGCAGGCGTGGATCTGGGACCAATACCCGTCCCACTGCTCACCGAACGTGGTCATTCCCAGCGATAGCAGATAACCCCAACCCGGATAATCCTTCTGATTAGCCATGGTGAAGGCCAGATCGTTGTAACCCATCTCCCGCAGTGATTTTAAGAGGAAGTAGGTGCCGAGCATGCCGGTGTCCAGATGCCCCTTGTTCTTGACCATGATGACGTCTTCGAGCGTTTTCCGGACGCTTCCACGCAGGGCCTCGGGGACCACGCCCAGCGCCAGCGGCAGCGCCTGGTCCAACTCGCGCCCGCTATCGTACATCTTCTCATTCTCCCGGTAGTAAGCGGTGTGGATGAGCGCATTCAGTTCCTTGATCCTGGCGCGATATTTCTTTGCCTCATCGGTCTTCCCAAGCGCGTCCGCCGCCTTGGCCAGCAGATCCATCAGATAGACGCGATAGCAGTTGACGAAGATCCCATTTCCAGGAGGAGCCTGCATGCCAATGCCAGGCGCCACCCAGTCGCTGCCGGTGTCGCAATTCTGTGCCTGGAGCGGATTTTGCTTATCGGGAAAACACCCGTCGACAAACACGGTGGGATAACGGACCATCGGCTCGTAGGCGCGTTCCAACAGCCTGCGGTCGCCGTAGTACAGATAGGTCTTCCATGGCAACACATCGATCATGCCGCCCCACAGCAGCCAGCAACAGGGATCGGGCTTGCCATCGGGACCAACCCCCGTGGGCGCGAACTGGACGGACTTGCCGGTGAGCGGATCCTGTTCATCCAACCAATCGGTCACCCACTTGGTGTAAAAGGCCGAGGCGTCCAGGTTCATGATCTGCGTCTCGATGGAGGTCTGGCCATCGCCACCGTAGCCCATGCGCTCGCGATGGGGGCAATCCACCATGTAACCGCCGAGGTTGAGGCAGCGGAGCGTCCACATGTTGACCTCGAGAATGCGGTTGAAAAGTTCGTTGGAGCACTCGAAGGTACCGACAGGCTCCATATCCGATTCAATCATCAACGCCTCGGCATCGCCGGGTGCCGGTGCGGCAGGCAGGCCTTCCACAATGGCATAACGGAAGCTGAAGTAGTTGAATTTAGGCCAGATCTGTTCTCCAGTTTTTCCAGCCGAGGTGAATTCCAAGCTCTGACTGTATATCGTATAGGCTACCGGCCCATTGGCGGTATCGAGCTTCCAGGTCCCCGGGGGAAGCTCATACGTTTTATCCGGTGTGACCACCTCTTTGGCTGACTTCAAGCGCTTGTCGGCAAAGCGGATCGTTACCGTGTGACCGGCCTCCAGTTTCGGCAGCCGAAGCGTGAACCAGCCGTTCAGGTTGGTTCCAAAATCCAGCTCATAGGTGTTCGCGGTCATGACGGTACATTTCACCACTGGAAACTTTTTGGTGATCCGGTTAGG
>CAIQIC010000567.1 GCA_903871765.1 uncultured Lentisphaerota bacterium | reverse complement strand
GTGGCCCTGTTGCCGGAGTTGGAGGCGGCGCGGCAAAACCCGCGGAACCGGCAGGCGGAGCGGGTCAAGCCGGTGCGGGTGTCGAGCACGGATCCGCAGGCGCGGAAGCTGAAGATGGCGGACGGCGGGATTCGGCCGGCGTACAACGTGCAGTTGGCGGTGGATGTGGCCAGCGGGGCGGTAGTGGGGGTGGACGTGGGGTGCAGCAACGATGATGGGCAGTACAGCACCGGGTTGCGGGCGCAGGTGGAGCGGCGCACGGGGCGGGCGGTGCGGGAGCACCTGGCGGACGAAGGGTATGTGGATATGAAGGCGATTGAGGCGGCCGAGGGGGCGGGCGTGGCGCTGTACATCCCGCTGCCGAAAAACCGCACGACGGGCGCGCCGGTGACGCACAGCCGCTGGGACACCCCGGCGACGCAACGCTGGCGGGCGCGGATGCAGACGCCAGCGGCGCAGGCGATTTATCGGCAACGCTTCCCGGCTTCGGAGCGGGTGAATGCGGAACTGCAAGAGCGCTTCGGGCTGCGTTCGTTCGCGGTCCGGGGCTTGGCGAAAGTTCGTTGCGTGACGTTGTGGGCCGTGTTGGCGTTCAACCTGGTCCACTTCGCCGGAGAGTGCCTGAAAGCGATGGGGGCGGCCTAGCGCACGGCCGCCCTGCGGGCCGCCCGCGTGCGCGACCCGCGGCGAAACCTGAGCGCCCCGCCGTCCACGCCGCGGTCGCTTTCAAACGGCCGCGGCGCGGACGCCCGGGTGATACGCGAAGAAGGAAAGGTTCTCAGGCTCGGCCGACGCTACTTGCCGTGGAAAGCCGACGCCGTCAGCCGCGGAGGGCGAGCCTGAGAACTTTTCGCTTGACAGGCATGGTATGATCTAGGAATGATAGAGCACGACCTATTCCCGGAAGCGGTCACGGCGGAGGCGGCGGCGAACGTGGGGCGGCCCGGGGCGGAGGCGCCGCCGCGGCTGCAGGTGCCCGACCGGCGGCAGCGGTTCTGGGAGGACGCCTGCCTGGACGAGCGCCTGGCGGCCGATCATCCCGCACGTTTGATCTGGCAGCTCGTCGAGACGCTGGACCTGTCCGCCTTCTACACGCCGCTGCGGGCCCGCGGGCCGGAACCAGGCCGGCCGGCCATCGACCCGCGGCTGCTGGTGGCCCTGTGGTTGTACGCGGCCTGCGAAGGGGTCGGCTGCGGCCGCGCGCTGGACCGGTTGTGCCGGCAGCACGACGGGTATCGCTGGCTGTGCGGCGGGGTCTCGGTCAACTATCACACGCTCAACGACTTCCGGGTCCAGCACGAGGCGGCGGTGGACGCGTTGCTGACGCGGGTGTTGGCGGCGCTGGTGGCGCAGGGGGTGGTGGCGGTGGCGCGGATCAGCCAGGACGGCAAGCGGGTGCGGGCGGCGGCGGGCAGCGCCAGCTTTCACCGCCGGGCGACGCTGGAGAAGCTGCTGGCCGAGAGCGGCGCGTATGTGGCCGAACTCAAGCGTCAGGCGTCCGAGCCGCCGGGCGTGTCGGCCCAGCAGCAGGCGGCCCGCGGGCGGGCGGCGCAGGAGAAGCAGGCCCGCCTGGCGGCGGCGGTGGCCCTGTTGCCGGAGTTGGAGGCGGCGCGGCAAAACCCGCGGAACCGGCAGGCGGAGCGGGTCAAGCCGGTGCGGGTGTCGAGCACGGATCCGCAGGCGCGGAAGCTGAAGATGGC
>CAIQIC010000566.1 GCA_903871765.1 uncultured Lentisphaerota bacterium | reverse complement strand
TCCCGCCGAAATGGCGCTTGGCCTTATTCCAAGGCCACAAGAGCACACTTCTCGAAGTGTGTTCATCAGATGCTATAAGGTCGCTAATCGCGCCAAAGCCCGGCCCAAGCCATCCTGGCGTTGTATTACGGCGAACATCCCGTTGCGCTGGGTCACGAAGCCGCGCGCTTCCAGCTTCTTTAGGTGACGCCGCAATGCCCAACTCGAGATGCGGATGCTGGCGCGCAGGTGCTCCGCTGTGCGCGGCTCCCGTTGCAAGGCTTGGTAGATCTCAACCCGTCGCGGATGCGTGAAGGCCGTGGTGAGCCGAAAGATGGTGTTCAGGGGTTGGGATTCTTGTCGCAAGGTAGCGCGCAGTGTTGCCGCCAAACGGGAAGTCAAATTGGGGCGGTAGGCCACCCGGCGACCCACGCGACGGACCGTCAGCAACCCGCGCGCTTCCAGCGCCCGCAGATACTCGCTGGTCAGCGAGAGCGGTTGGTGGAGTTGTCGGGCCACGGCGGTAACCGTCTGGCCGGGTTGGCGCAGCAGCAAGCGGAACATCTCCAGGCGGGTGCGGTTGGCGAGCACGCGGCAGGTGCGCCACAGGGTGGGTCGAAGCGGTGCAGCGTTATCCATGAGCACACTTTCCGAAGTGTGCACAATGATGTCAAGCCTGGTCCTCAGCATTTGCCAGAGGTCAGGTCACGTTATTGACCGGCTCAAAATGAAATAGACATTCGCGGAATTAATACCAGCGGTAGGCCCCGCGCTCGGACAGCCGGCGCCAGAGTGTATGGTGTTTGGAGTTGCCGCCATCCATCTTCAGGAACAGCTGCGGCCCGCGTGGGTCGAAGAGGGTCCAAACCCTGCCTTGTCCGCCGCCCCGCGTTGCGCTATATCTAACGGCCGATGAATCCGTTCCGCGCCATCGCGCCGTATCGCGACCTGGTGGCTAACCTGGTGGGCCGCGACCTGAAAAGCCGCTACAAGGGCTCGGCGCTGGGTTTCCTCTGGACGGTGCTGAATCCGCTGTTTATGGCGTTCATTTACATCTTCTTTCTGCGCCTGCTGGGCGGCCGCGGCATGCCCATCACCATGGAAGACATCATCATCGGGGTGTTCGCGTGGCAGTTCACGGTGCAGAGCGTCAACGCCGGGCTGAACGCCTTCACCGGCAATGCCAACCTGGTCAAAAAGGTTTACTTCCCGCGGGAAATTCTGCCCGTCTCCATCGTGGCCTCGGCGCTGATCAACTTCCTGTTGACCGTGCTGGTGCAGTGGGTGCTGATCGCCTTTCTGCTCTGGCGGAAGGGCGCGATGCTCAGCGGCTGGACGGCGGCGTTGCCGGCGGTGGTGCTCTATCACACGCTCTTTAATCTCGAGTTGGTGTTGCTGGTGTCGGCCGCCAACGTGTATTTCCGCGACACCTCGCACCTCGTGGGCCTGTTCCTGAGCGCGTGGTTTTTCATGAGCCCGGTGATGTATCCCCTCTCCATCGTGGATACCCTGAGCAAGTCGTGGCCCTGGCTGCACGACCTATATCAGCTCAACCCGCTGACGCTGATCATCACGGCCTACCGCGCGCTGCAGATTCCCGGCGCCACGTTTCCCTGGTCCACGGCGGCGCTCGTCGGCTGGCTCTGGCCGCTGGTCGCCGGTGTGGTGATCTGGCGCGTGTTCCGGCGGGCGCAACGTTATTTTTCGGATTTGCTATGACCGCCATCGAAGCCCAGAACCTCGGCAAGTGGTATCACCGGCAGGGCATCGGCGTGCCGACGCTGTTGGGCACGCTGGCGCAGTGGGGCCGGCGTCACGATACGGAACGGTTCTGGGCCCTGCGCGGCGTTGATTTCAAGATCGAGCGCGGCCAGACGGTGGGCGTGGTCGGTCCCAACGGGTCCGGTAAGAGTTCGCTGCTCGGCCTGGTCGCCGGAACCATCACGCCGTCGGAGGGCACGGTGCGCGCCACGGGCCGCATTTCCTCGCTGCTGGAGCTGGGCGCTGGTTTTCATCCCGACCTCTCCGGCCGCGAAAACGTCTTCCTCAACGCCGCGATCCTTGGCATCCCGCGCGCGGATGTCCGCCGGCGGTTCGACGCGATCGTGGACTTCGCCGGTTTGCGCGAGTTCATTGACATGCCGGTGAAACACTATTCCAGCGGCATGTACGTCCGGCTGGCGTTCGCGGTCGCCGTGGAGATGGATCCGGACATCCTGTTGATCGACGAGGTGCTGGCCGTCGGCGACATGGCCTTCCAGATGAAATGCCTCGATCGCATCCGCGATTTCCAGAAGCGCGGCAAGACGATTCTCTTCGTCTCCCACGCCTTGGACATGGTCGAGGAATTCTGCGACGAGGTCTTCCTGATCCATGACGGCCGCCTGATCCAGCGCGGCAAGCCGGGCGATGTGATCTTCTCTTACCTGCGCGCCTACATGGTCCGCCTCGGCCTGCTGAACGTTGAGGAGCACGGCACGCGCGAGGTGGAGATCCGGCAGGTGCGCCTGCTCGACGCCGCGGGGCAGGAAGCGGCCACGTTCTTCACAGGTCAGCCTCTGATCGTCGAGGTGCGGTACCAGGCCAACCGCCCCGTCGAAAAGCCGGTCTTCGGTTTCAACCTCAAGACCGGTAACGGTTTTTATGTCTTCGGCTCCAACACCCAGATCGCGAAATATCCCATCGCGTCCATCGCGGGCGACGGGATCATGCGACTGACGATTGATCCGCTGACGCTCATGGCGGGCCGGTTCTTTCTCTCGCTCTCGATCCACTCCTGGGACCATGCCGTGCAATATCACCGGCAGGAGGATTTGCACCCCTTCATCGTCAAGGACGCGTCGGAGCACAAGGGCCTGTTCCAACTCAACACCGCGTGGGAGCTCAAGCCGGCGTCATGAAGATCATCGTCGCAGGCCAGACTCGTACGGCGGACCTCGGCGCGGCCGTGCGCGCCGACGCCGCCCGCCGGCCCGTGGGGCCGAAGCCCGGCACGCTGCCCGAGTCCATCAGCGCCCTGCGGCTCCGGCAGATGGCGTCCGAGGCCGACTATCTCGCCGAGCTGCTCCGGCTGCTGCGTTACCGCGACAACGTGGACACCTTGCCGTTCGACATCCCGCGCAAGACCGGCCTGGCCGGCGGGGCCATGGCCCGGTTCAGGGCGGTCCTGTGGAAGCTGCTCCGCTATCAGCACGACCGTATCTCCGGCCGGCAGAACATGATCAACAACCTCTACTCCAGCGCGCTGGAGTTCGAGCACCAGCAGCACCAGCGGGAACTGTGCGAGCTGCGCGACCGGCTGGCGCGCCTGGAAGCGCGGCCGCCGGACCGCCCGGAAGGACCCGCGCCATGACCCGGCCCCGCCTGGATCAACTGCTGGCCGGCTACGCCGACGGCGACGCCATCTCGCGGCAGGCCGTCATCCTACGCGACCTCTTCCGCGGCTGGGGCCATCCCGCGGACATTTTCGCCGATCCGGCGCATGTCTCGCCGACGCTCCGCGCCGACTGCCGGCCGCTGGCCGACTATGCCGGCGCGTCCGGCGACGTGGCGCTGCATCACTACGGCCTCGCGTCGCACGCCGCCGAGGTGTTCGCCGCCTGCGCCGCGCGCAAAATCCTCGCGTACCACAACATCACGCCCCCCGAGTTCTTCCGCGGCTATGACGATGCCGTGGTGCGGCAGCTGGCCGATGCGCAGGCGCAGGTGGCCGCGCTCGCCCGGCGCGTGGAGGCCGTCTGGGCCGTTTCGAACTACGACGCCGCCGACCTCGCCGCCCGCGGCGTAACCGGCGTCCGGGCCTTTCCCTTGATCTTCACGCCGGCGGCGATGGACCTCGCGCCCGATCCGGTGCTCATGGGCCGCCTGCCCGCGCCACTCAAGACCCTGCTGTTTGTCGGCCGTATCGCCCCCAACAAGCGCATCGAGGACGTGATCCAGGCGTTCGCGCTCTATCACTTCCGCATCAACCCGTTCAGCCGCCTGATCCTCGTCGGCTCCGACCGGAGCTGCCCGCGTTACTGCACCATGCTCAAGATGCTCATCGGCGATCTCGACGTGCCCAACGTCTGCTTCGAGGGCTTTGCCTCGCCCGCCGGCCTAGTCGCCTATTACAAACTTGCCGACGTGTTCGTCTCCGCCAGCGCGCACGAGGGCTACGGGCTGCCGCTGGTCGAGGCGATGTACCACGGCGTGCCCGTGATCGCGCGCCACGCCGGCGGCACGTCCGAGGCGCTGGGCCAGGCCGGCGTGCTGTACGAGGACCTCGGCGCCGCCGAACTGGCCGAGCTGATCCACCGCGTGCTGGACGACCAGCCGTTGCGCGCCGACATCCTCGCGTCGCAGCAACGGCGCTTGCGCGAGCTGGCCGAACGGCCGCTGGAACAGGAACTCCGCGCCCTGCTCGCCGACTTCCTGCCGGCACCCTGAGCCGCTTTCCAAAGAGACCGGAATCCATAAATAGTGGAGGACACGTGAAGCCGGCGATATTTATAGTGGCGGTGATGATGTTCGGGTTGGCCAAGACGGAGGCGGCGGGTATTTCCGGAGTGGTGGGCAGCAAGCTCCTGGCCTCCGGTGGCAACAAGGTGATGATTCTGTCGGATCAAGGCGCTATAGAATGGGAGCATCCCACGGGGCTTACGCATGATGCCTGGATGCTGCCGAACGGCAACGTCCTGTTTGCGGACGGGGGCTCGGTGACGGAAGTGACGCCCGCTCACGAGGTGGTCTTCCAGTACAAGGCCAGGGAGCAGAGGGGCGGCGGGTCGTATGGCTGCCAGCGTCTCGAGAATGGAAACACGCTGATTGGCGAGAACTCGACCGGCAAACTACTCGAGGTAGATCCCACCGGCAAGGTGGTTTTTGAATTGCAGACCAACCCGGCAAGGGTTGGGGAGCATCACAACCTGCGGCTGGTGCGGAAACTGAAGAACGGCAACTATCTCGTTTGTCATTCAGGCGCCCATGTGGTCAAGGAGTACACACCGCAGGGCGGGGTGGTCCTGGAGCTCAAGGTGGCGAACATTGCCTTTGCCGCGATCCGCACAGACCGGGGAACGACGCTGGTGGCGGCCTTGAACAAGATCACCGAGTTCGATGCGCAGGGCCAGGCGGTCTGGGAATTTACCAACACCGATATCCCCGGTGTTAAAATCACGAATATGACCGGCCTGCACCTCCTGTCCAACGGCAACATCGTCACCGGCTGCTACAGCGCTTATGACAAGGAGGAAGGTACCGGGCTGCTCGAGATTACCAAGGACAAGAAGCTGGTCTGGCGTCTGTCCGATCCGAGGTTGGCGAATCATATGATGGCGGTCCAAAAACTGGATCAGCATGGAAAGCCCTTGCCTGGCGCATGCCAGCGGTGAGACTGGTACTACGGCCAGATAAGCTAGGTTCTTGGATTCGGGTGTGCAGTGATTTTTCAGGGTGTCGGTCATAGGATTTCCCTGGGATGCGGCAGGAAGGGAGCAAGCAAATGGGTTCGCGCATGGGCCTCATCGGTCGGATTGGCCTCTGTTGGATAGCCTGGGATGTGAATTCCTTCGTGCTGGCCACCGAGGGACCAACCCCGGCGCAAGGGCAATATTTCGCCAAACCGGCGGCCGCGGCCCAGCCGCTGCCCGTCTGGGCCGAAACCAAGCCGCTGCTGCCGGCGCCGATCTACGACGATCAGCCCGGCTACGTAGAGATGTACTGGAAGGCTTGGGAACTGGCGTTCCGGAATTTCCACACGCCCAAACCGGGCTCGGGCTACGTCAGCCCCTTCATTGACGCCGCGTTCAACCAGAACATCTTTCTGTGGGACACGTGTTTCATGACCCTGTTCTGCAACGTCGCCCAGCCCCTGGTACCCGGCATCGGCTCGCTGGACAACTTCTACGTCAAGCAATATGCCGATGGCGAAATCTGCCGGGAGATCAACCGCAGCACGGGACGGGATTATGTGGAGTGGGTCAACAAGACCGGCGGGCCGCTGACCAGCGCCTGGGGCTATGACGGCACCCGCAACATCGCGATCGTTTACCGCGGTCGAGAGGCGCCGAAGGTCCCGTCGGTCTTAATGCTCGACGCGCTGAATCATCCCCTGTTCGCCTGGGCGGAAATGGAGAGCTACCGCATCACCGGCGACCAGGCGCGCCTGAAAAGCGTCTATCCGCCGCTGGTCAAATATTACGCGGCGCTGCAGGAATACCTGCGCCAGGGCAACGGCCTCTACATGACCGACTGGGCCAGCATGGATAATTCGCCCCGGAACCCGTTCCTCAAGGGCGGCGGGTGCGCCGTGGACACCTCGTGCGAGATGGCGCTTGTCGCGCGGGAAATGGCCGCGATGGCGCGTACCCTCAGCCTGCAGCCGGACGCCGCCCGCTTCGATAAGGAAGCCGGCGAGCTGCGCGACGCCATCAACCGGCTCATGTGGGATCCGCAGACCCGTTTTTATTACGATCTGACTTTGGACGGCCAGCGCGCGCCGATCAAAACGATTGCCGCATTCTGGGCCTTGCTGGCCGGCGTGGCCGCGCCGGCCCAGGCGGATGCCTTGGCGGCGGAATTGGACAATCCCAAGACGTTCGGCCGGCGACATCGTGTACCGACGCTGGCTGCCGACCAGCCGGGCTATAACCCTCTGGGCGGCTACTGGTGCGGCGCCGTCTGGGCGCCGACCACCACCATGGTCATCCGCGGACTCGAGTGCTACGGCCGCCAGGCGCTGGCCCGCCAGCTCGCCCTCCAGGACCTGGATGCCACCTGGCAGGTGTTCAAGACCACCGGGACCGTATGGGAAAACTACGCGCCAGACGCCATCAGCCAGGGTAACCCGGCCAAAGGGGATTTCGTGGGCTGGACCGGCATCATCCCGATCCTGTACCTGCTCGAATACGGTGTGGGTTTGAAACCGGACGCCCTGCGGAATGAATTGGTTTGGGAACTCGGCACGGCCAAGCGCACCGGCTGCGAGCGCTACCGATTCAATGGCCATGTGGTCGATCTGCTCGCCGCGCCGGCGGCTGATGGGCCGGCCTGGCAGATCACCGTCCGCTCCGACGGCGCCTTCACGCTCAAGGTCAAGACGGGCCGACAGGAACAACGCTTCGCGGTCGGCAAGGGTAACGCGCAGTGGCGCGTGCCGGCGGCAACCGATGGCGTTTTGTAAGGAAGGCACGGCGTTTCACTGGTTGACACGGCCGCACTTCCAACTTAGCATGTTCGTGCATTAAAACGCCTGCCCGGTGAGAAAGAAATATGAACTGAAGATGTGTAAAACACGATCTTATTGAAGCCCGAGACCAGATCAATGAGATCATTGCCAAGCTTGATGCGGAAGACACTTCGTCTGAGGAGTACTACCTTGTCAGTATCCAGCATGCTTTCCACCATCTCAACATCGCGTGGAACGCGAGACGGTCCTCATTGGCAAAATATCAAGGCATGAGCACCAGGGACTTCAATCGGTGGCGCAAGTTCCCACACGGGAACGAATGGAAACAACTTCACCAAACCATCGGTCGTACGGTTTCAGATTGAGCTGACCCGTGAATCGCGACGGTGCAGGATGAAAGATGACAGACCGATCACAGTGGAAACGGATTGAACCCGTCGTGAGGAAGGTAATTCACGACTGGGACCCGTTTCGCCTGTTGGAGATGGGCGCACCTGAAGATGAATGGGATCGGGAAATCCTCCAGATCGTCGGGCGAGTCAACCGGGTTGAAGCTCCAGAGGATGCGGCAAAGGTCATTTCCGAGATCTTTACCTCATCATTTCATCCGGAGGGATTCGGACAGGAAGACTGTGCGGAAGTCGGCAGAAAACTGTTTGGCGCATTGAAGGACGCAGGATTGATTCGGATCGCAGAATAGCCGACTGAAAAATAGCGCAAACGCACGAGGGTATATCCTTCTCTCTTCCCCTGGGAAAAAAGAATCGAACACAGAAATAAGGAGCCACACCATGGGCGATAAAGGCAAGAAGGACAAGGACAAAGGGCAGAAACAGAAGATCGCGAAGCAAGCGGAAGACGCCAAGGCGAAATTGGCGCGACTGCCGAAAAAAATCCCGTAGCGGCGCGCCGGATAAGGTGTCCGGTTCAGCGGACTCTCCGGCCCGACGGCACAGGTCCAGTGCCCGGCGGCGGCGGCAGCCAGCCGCCCGCGATGGATATTGCCCGCAGGTCCGCATGGGGAGGACGGACCACCTCGTTCGGTTCCCAAGCGAGGGGCAGGACAATGTATAATGTAAAGATGCGTCCCCGTGTGCCGAGCGCTAATTACAGGCGATGGCCATCGCTGCTGGCCCAGTTCGCGCTCCTCCTGTGCTCGTCAGCCGCCCTGGGCCAGGGCAAGCTGGGCGCGTTTGAGGCCGATGTGAACGCGCCGACGAAACGCGTTCACCGGGAGCACGACAGCTCCACGCCAGGTTGTCTCTCGGGCGCCATGGGCGACGCGCTCGTGAACGTTTTCGAGTTCACGTTGCTGGCGGGCGGTGTCTGCAGCTGGGAGCGGGTGAGCCCCGAGGCGCAGCCTGCTGATGAACCGGCTCCGCGGATACTGGGGGAACCGCTCATCCCCTTCGCGCGCTGCGACCTCGGCTATCAGCGTGTTTCGTCGGACATCCACGCCCTGGACGTGCGTGCGGAGGGGGGCTACGGACCGCTGGGCGTGCAGTTCGAGCTTACCCGCTACCGGGAGCATGCCGCCGGTGACGATCTTGATCTGCAGCGCATCCTCGGCGTCTACCGGATGTCCTTCGGTTCGTATGTCGAGACCGATCTGGGCTTCGGCGCCCTGACCGTGAGCGGGGACCAAACCACGTCCAGCTTCCTGTTTTCCATTCCCCTCCTGATCCATCCCAGCGCGCATTGGGGCATCGAGTTGCGGCCGGCCTGGTCTGACCGCGTCAGCGACTACGACGTTGCAGCGTTGTTGACCTGGCGCTATGCCTCGCTCAAGGCTGGCTACCGCTGGGTCCGCAGCCCCCACGAGTCGCTGGACGGACCGTATGTGGGTCTTTCCCTTAGACTGTAGCGAGGTGACGCATGCTGGAGAAGAAACACGAGCACTTGCTGACCAACCGGCAGTTTGCCTGGCGCGTCGCCGGTTTCGCCGGCGCCGCCAGCCTGCTGATCGCCCTCGCCTTGGGCCTGGGGGTCGCCGGTTACCACTGGATTGCCGGCTTCAGTCCGATAGACGCCTTGCTGAACGCCTCCATGATCCTCGCGGGCATGGGACCGGTCGGCGAACTGCATGGCACGGCGGCCAAGCTCTTTGCCTCGGCCTATGCCCTCTTCAGCGGCCTCGTCTTCATCACGGTCGCGGGCCTGCTCTTCACCCCGCTGATTCACCGGATCCTGCACCTGTTCCACGTCGATGATTCAAACGGATCCTGAGCCGCCGGCCCGGCGCGGCTCCGTGCCAATGCAGCCCGGCCTTGAAAACGCGGCGTAGCGGGTTAGACTGCCGCGCGATGCCGCGCACCTACCATCTATGGACCATCGGCTGCCAGATGAACGCCGCCGACACGCGCGGGTTGGCCGCGCACCTCGAGGCGCTGGATCTGACGCCGACCGGCTGCGCGGCGGAGGCGGACGTGCTCGTCATGAACACGTGCGTCATCCGCCAGCAGGCCGAGGATAAAATCCTCCGCGTGCTGGACAACTGGCGCGCGTTCAAGCAGCAGCGCCCGGAGCTGATCGTGGCCGTGATGGGCTGCTTGGTCGGCCGCCAGGCTGACCCGTCCCTGCGCGCGCAGTGGCCGTTCGTGGACGTCTTCCTGCCGCCGTCCGACCCGACGGCGCTGCTGGAGCTGCTGCGTCACCGCGATCTCGACCGGGCGGCGCGCGACGCGCTGCGGCGCGCCGAACCGGACGCCGACGTCGCGCCCGCGCTGCCGCCGTCCGCGCAAGGCCGCACCGTCACGGCGCAGGTGCCGGCGGTGCTCGGCTGCTCGCACGCCTGCACGTTCTGCGTCATCCCCTACCGCCGCGGGCCGGAGCGCAGCCGGCCGCGCCAGAACATCCTCGATGAAATCCGCCGCCTGGCGGACCAGGGCGTGCGCGAGGTGACGCTGTTGGGCCAGATCGTGGACCGCTACGGGCTCGACCTGGGCGGCGGCGCCGATCTCGCCGGCCTGTTGGAGGACGCGGCGCAGGTCGCGGGAATCTGGCGCCTCCGCTTTCTCACCAGCCACCCGGCGTGGATGACCGACCGCCTGCTCGACGCCGTCGCGCGGAGCGAAAAGGTGCAGCCGTATCTGGAAATCCCCGTGCAGAGCGGCAACGACGACGTGCTGGCGGCTATGCACCGCGGCTACACGGTCCGGCAATTCCGGGAACTGGTGGGCCGCATCCGGCAGCGCCTCCCGGATGCCGGCATCAACAGCGACGTCATCGTCGGCTTCCCCGGCGAGACCGAGGCGCAATTCATGGACACCCACCGGCTGCTGGAGGAACTGCGCCTCGACTTCCTGCACATCGCGTCCTATTCCCCCCGCCCCGAAACCTTCGCCGCGCGCCGGCTGCCCGACGATGTGCCGGACGACGAAAAGGAGCGGCGCCGCCGCCTGCTGGAAGATCAGCACCGGCGCATCCTGACGGAAAAGCATCAGGCGTATGTGGGCCGGACCGTCCGGGTGCTGGTCGAGGGCCGCGATGACAAGCGCGCCCGCTGGTGGGGCCGCACGCCCCAGTACAAACTGGTATACTTCCCGGCCACGGACGACCGGCTCGGCCAACTGACCGATGTCGTGATCGAATGGGCCGGTCCGTTTACACTGGTGGGGGTGGCGGGGCGGAAGCAGGATGTGAGATTTGCGATGTAAGATTAATAAAACATGAGAAGACAACACAACTCGAAATACCCTGTTGCCGCGATGGCGGCAGGTTTCATAAAAGAAAGCCCAACCCCCAATACGCTATGAAAACTTACATGAAATCACTCATCCGCGCCTCCCTCTGTGCCGCCACCCTGATGTCCACCCAGGCGGCAACCCCTGGTGAGGCATCGGAGCCTGCCGACCCGCTGGATGCCTTCAATGTCGTATGGACTTCGCCGAGCCAGAACGCCCACGGATCCATGCCGCTGGGCAACGGCGATGTCGGCATCAATGCGTGGGTGGAAGCGAATGGCGACTTGGTGTTCTACGTCAGTAAGACCGACGCTTGGGATGAGAACGCGCGACTGTGCAAGATCGGTCGGGTGCGGGTGAAGTTCGATCCGCCGCTGGCGCCCAAGGACGGCTTCCGGCAGGAATTGAAACTCCGCGATGGAGTCATCGAAGTCACCTCAAACATCCAAAATCAACCATCCAAAATCCTGTTATGGGTGGACGCCGACAAGCCGGTGGTTCGTGTGGAAGCGGAATCGGCAGCGCCGGTGAGTTGCCGGGCGGAGGCGGAATTATGGCGCTTGGGCGCGCGGTCATTGGATAAAGCCGATGAATACGGTTATGGCGGCAGCAATAATCCCCTGGCGCAAGCATACAAACTGGCCATGTTGCCAGATGTGGTTGTGACTTCCGCCTTACCGCAGGTGCTCTGGTATCACCGGAACACGCGATCCCTGTACCCGGTGTGCCTGGAAGTCCAACATCTCGAAACGTTGGAAGGCCAATTCGTCGATCCCCTGTTGAATCATACTTTCGGTGCCAGCATGCGCGGCGTTGATATGGTTCAGGATGGCGCAAAGGCCTTGAAATCCGCCAAACCGGCCAAACGGCACCAACTGTCGGTGTGCGTGCTGGCTGAGCGTGCCGGAACGCCCGACGCCTGGCTGAAAGCCCTCGATCGGGTCGAGAAGGCGGCGTTGCCGGAGGGTGACGAACAGTCGCGTCTATCAACATCGAAGTGGTGGCAGACGTTCTGGAATCGAAGCTGGGTGTTTGCCGAAGAGTATGCCGGCGCGACGATCCCGGCGAATGCGCATCCGGTGACCGTGGGCGCGGATTCCAAGGGCGAGAACCGTTTTCGCGGTGAAATTGCCGCGGTGGCAATTCATGACCTCGTGCTAAGCCCGGCGGAATTGCTAGACCGCAAACCGCCAGCGCAGCCTGATAAACTTCCCCGGGAAGTGGCCCCGGCCAATCGGACGTGGCCCAACGGGCTCACCATGGAAGCGTGGGTCAGGTGTGCGCCGCAGGAAAGCGGACGGATCTTCGACAAATGCACCCCGGGTCAGCGCGATGGATTCCTTTTGGATGTGAGTGGATCATCGCTCCGCTTGATTATCGACCAGGAGAGCCTGCTGGCCATGGATTGCCTGAAACCCGGCCAGTGGCAGCATGTCGCAGTAACGCTCGGCCGGCCCAGAATAGGCGGGTGGACCATCTATGTGGACGGAAAGGTCGTTGCCACGCGCGACGCCGAAGCGGCATTCCCCCCCGAAGTGACGAAAGGTTATGTGTTGCAACGATTCATGAACGCCTGTTCCGGTCGCGGCGGATCGCCGATCAAATTCAACGGTTCGATCTTCACGGTGGAAAAGACTCCCGGTGCGCCACCCGCAACGGCGGACGGCGATCCGGACTGGCGGTGTTGGGGTGGCAGCTACTGGTTTCAGAACACGCGGCTGTGCTATTGGCCGATGCTGGCCAGCGGCGATTTCGACATGATGGATCCGTGGTTCCGCATGTATCTCAAGGCACTGCCCTTGAGCAAAGCCCGCATGCAGGCCTATTACAAATTCGAGGGCGCCGCGTCCTTCCAGGAAACCATGAATTTCTGGGGAATGCCTAACAACAATGATTGGGGCTGGGGAGGCGCCGGACCGGAGCCGGGCAGTGGGTACATCCGTTACTATTTTAGTGGCGGCATGGAGCTGACGGCGATCATGCTCGACCGTTATGAGTTTACGCAAGACGAGGAGTATGCCCGGCAGACGCTTGTGCCGCTAGCTGATCCGATCATCGCATTCTTTGACCAGTACTGGCCGAAGCGCGACGCCAACGGGAAAATAATAGTGTTCCCCGCGATGGCGCTGGAGAATGCGCCGAGAATCAATCCCATGCCGGACGTCGCGGGCTTGCGCTTCATTCTGCCGCGTCTTCTTGCCCTGCCCGAGAACATCACCACGGAGGCTCAGCGGACACGGTGGGCGCGGATCCTGCGGGACATGCCGCCGCTGCCTGTCGCCGAGGTGGATGGAGTTAAACTCCTGCGCGCCTCAGCCCAAGGGGCCGAAGGTTCCTCCGAAAATCCGGAACTCTATGTCGTGTTTCCCTACCGGCTCTTCGGGGTGGGAAAGCCTGATCTCGGCATGGCCCGCGCGACCTACGATAAGCGACACTCCCGCATCAACTCCGGCTGGTGCCAGGACAGCATCCAAGCCGCCTGCCTGGGTCTGCGTGATGAGGCCAGCCGACAGGTCGCCATCCGTGCCAGGATCAACCAAGCCTATCGCTTCCCGGGGATGTGGTCGGGCTTTGATTGGATTCCGGACCAGGATCACGGCGACAACATCCTGACCACGCTACAATTCATGTTGCTCCAATCCGACGGCAAGAAACTGTACGTCCTGCCGGCTTGGCCTAAGAACTGGGATGTTTCGTTCAAGCTGCACGCACCTTACAGTACCACGGTGGAAGGGATCTACAAGGCAGGTAAATTGAAAAAGCTAACAGTCACGCCGGAATCGCGCGCGGCGGATGTTGTCAACATGCTGGAAAAATGAGCGCCATCACTGAAATGATCCCACGCATGACAAGATTCGGGTGCTTGCTGGCTTGCCTGGTGCCGGTTGCCTGGTGTTCCGCCGGCGACGACATGGCCGTCTCCATCCTCAAGGAACACAAGGTCCGCGAAGTGATCTTCGCCGTGCGCAATGTTGACGAAGACGGCCACTGGTACGCGAATTTCAGCACCTGGTCCGACAACCCTAACAGGAAACTCTATCACGACGGCGGCCGTTTGGTCCGCCTTGACATCGAAACGGGCGAGGCCGTCACCCTGCTCAACGACGAGGCGGGCGGCGTGCGCGACCCGCAATTGGATTACGATGCCCGCAAGATCCTCTTTTCATACCGCAAGGGCGGACAACCATATTATCACCTTTACGAGATCAACATTGACGGATCCGGATTGCGGCAGATCACCGACGGACCTTTCGACGACATCGAGCCCGCCTACCTGCCGGACGGTGACATCGTCTTTTGCTCGTCGCGCTGCAAGCGCATGGTCCAGTGCTGGTTCGTCCGCGTGGCCACCATTCACCGGTGCCGCGCCGACGGCGGTGATATCCATGAACTGTCGTGCAACCTCGAGCAGGACAACACGCCATGGCTGCTGCCGGACGGGCGCCTTCTCTACCAGCGTTGGGAGTATATCGATCGCAGTCGCGTCCAGTTCCACCACCTTTGGACCATGAATCCCGACGGGACCGCGCAAATGGTTTACTTCGGCAACATGCATCCCGGCACGGTGATGATCGACGCCAAGCCAATCCCGGGAACCCGTAAGGTGGTGGCATCGTTCTCGCCCGACCACGGCCAGAAAGAACACGAGGGCGTCATCACCGTGGTCGATCCGTCGAACGGACCGGACGACCGGTCGATGGCCCGCTCCATTTCGGGCCAACATATGTTCCGTGATCCCTACCCCTTGTCTGCGAAAGGATATCTCGTTGCGGGGCAAACTTCGATCAGTGTGCTCGACGGGGCCGGAGGTATCTACAAGCTCTACGAGTTGCCTGCCGAGTGGCGCAAGGACGGCTGGATCCACGAGCCGCGTCCGGTCCAGCCCAGATCCCGCGAGCACATCATCCCCGCGATGACCGACCGGACCAAGACTACCGGCACGGTCATGCTGGACAACGTTTACATCGGCCGCAACATGCAGGGTGTCAAACCGGGCGAGATCAGGAAATTGCTCGTCCTTGAGGCATTGCCCAAGCCGGTCAATTTTTCCGGCGGGCAGGAACCGCTCTCGATGGGTGGCACATTCACCTTGGAGCGTGTTTTGGGCACAGTGCCGGTCGAACCCGACGGATCGGCCCACATGGTATTGCCCGCGCTGCGCAGCTTGTTCTTCGTCGCGCTCGACGAAAACAACCTGTCCGTCAAACGCATGCAAAGTTTCATGACCGTCCAACCCGGGGAAACGCTTGGCTGCGTGGGATGCCATGAGGAACGGGGCAAGAGCCCATTGGGTGGTGCGCAGCGTCTGGCGATGCAGCACCCGCCGGACCGGATCAGCCCGATTCCGGGCATTCCGGACGTCTTCGATTTCCCGCGCGACGTGCAGCCCATCCTCGACCGGCATTGCCGCGCTTGTCACGGGTCGGTGCAGACTCCCCAAGGTGGACCCAACGCTGGCGGCGTGCTGCTAGATGGCGGCCGCGGGCCGATCTATAGTATCAGTTATGTCACACTGACCCAAAGGGCCCAGTTCTCCGACGGGCGCGACGCCGGCGGCAACCGCGCTCCCAGAACGATCGGTTCTTCGGCCAGCCCACTGTTGAAAATACTTGCCGGTGGACACCACGACGTCAAGGCAAGCGCGGCTGAACAGCAGATCGTGCGGCTGTGGATCGAAACAGGAGCCCCATATCCCGGCACCTATGCCGCGCTCGGATCGGGAATGATTCCTCCCGTCGGCAATTCCGAAAAAGTCCGCTCGGTTTTTGAGCAGCGCTGCAACGAATGCCACGACAAGGAACCGCGCAGCGGTGGTGCCCTGAACTTCGATACGATCTTCAACTTCACTGAACCGGAAAAATCGCTGGCGTTGCTGATGCCCTTGGCTTCCGAGGCCGGCGGCAACGGCCGGTTCCACAAGGGCCGCAAGAGCGATAATCAAGCCATCATCATCTTCAAGGACAAGTCCGATCCGGATTACCAGACCCTGCTAGAAGCCGTTGTCGCCGGCAAGACCAACCTCGGGAAGATCAAGCGCTTTGACATGCCGGGTTTCCTGCCCAATGAGCATTATCTACGTGAAATGAAAAACTATGGCGTGCTGCCTGAGGATTTTGATCCGAAAAAAGATCCGCTCGATCCATACGAACTGGACCGGCGTTACTGGAAATCGCTGCAACACCAACCCGTCAAAGCGCGAAGCCCGTCAAGCCGTTGATGACCCTGAACAACCCCTTTTCCCCCCGCCCTCCGGGTCCGGCCACCGGCTCTTTCAACGGCCTTCACCGGGAAAGCAATTTCCTAGCAGTCCCGCAATTCCGTTCCGGACAGACCCATGAGCATCACAAAACCAGATAGGGAAAGCACTATGAATACTCACCCCCCATCTTGGATGCCGGCGGTGGCGGCGCTCATGATAGCGGCAACTGCCGGGTGTGCCGGAAGGAAGTTCTTCGAACCCGGATCGCACGGCAGGCTGGAAAATCCGCGTGCTGGCGATGTGCGGACAATCGACCTTAATATGTGCCGCGTGGCGGGGCAGCGTTGAAGTGGTAAAAGCCTTGCTAGAGGCTCATGCCTATCCTGATTATTGCGGCACTTACGATCCATACGATTGGAATTTTCCAGAGTAAGATGTATGATTTGAAATTCAACAAGATGGAAGGCAGAAAAGCAGCCATTTCATATTCGCAAGTGTATGGATCTTCCTGAACCCTGTTTCCTGTGCGAGAACCGCCATGCCGCAACAGCCACCTCCGTTAAGAAAGAGGAACTTCTTGCCGCTGGCGGTGTCGGCCTTCGTTTATCCCGGCACGGGGCAGTGCATGCAGGGGCGCTGGGCCGTCGGTCTGTTTTTCGCCGTGGGGTTCACCGCGGCGTTTCTCGCGCTGGTGATGTGCACCTTCTGGCCCCCGTTGTACAATTACTTTTTTGTCACCCTCCAGTTGGGTGAGTTGGGAGTCGCGCCGCTGTCGTATGACGCGCGAAAGATCCTGGGCAGCCTGGCGCTCACCGTGCTGCTCTATCTCTGGAACGCAGCCGATGCCTACTGGCGTTCGCGCCGCCCGCCTGCCCCGCCCACGTAGCCCGCCCGGCGTTGTTCCCTGTATCGCGTCAGAAGGGCTGCGCTCGGGGAGTGGAAGGCGCGAGCATTCCGGTCCTGCTGCGCCACGGCTTCGCAGGACCGGCCGGAATCGTCACCGATTCCGCTCCGCCAGCCGCAAGAAATCATGTCGCGGCCATCTGTGGATAGAAACACCTCTTCCGCCGACCACGGCGGAAGCCGGCTCAAGACGCGGGGGGCGTGGGACGGCCTTCCAGTCGCTGGAGCCGCTGCTCAAGGGCGACGAGGCGTTGGCGCATGTTATCCAGTTTCGTCCAATTGACCACCATGCGCGCAAAGACCTCGCCGGGGACCGCCGGCGAGCCGACCAGTGCCGCCTTGGGCGGCACCTTCTTGTGGATGCCGGCTTGGGCGCCGATCATCGCGCCGTCGCCCACCTCGACGTGCCCGCCCACGCCCACCTGGCCGGCGAGAATCACATGGTGGCCAATGCGGGCGCTGCCGGCGATGCCGACCTGGGCGACAATGACCGTGTGATCGCCGATGATCACGTTGTGGGCGATCTGCACCAGGTTGTCGATCTTGACGCCGTGGCCGATGATGGTCTTGCCAAAGCGCGCGCGATCAATGGTGGTATTGGCGCCGATTTCGACATCGTTGCCGACGATGACCGTCCCGATCTGCGGGATCTTGTGGCGGGCGCCCTGGTCGTCCGCCGTAAAGCCGAAGCCGTCGCTGCCGATCACCACGCCGTTATGGATGACGCATCGGTCGCCGATCTGCACGCGTTCGCGGACCGTGACCTGCGGATAGAACAACGTGTCGCTGCCCACCGTCGCCTGGCGGCCGAGATAGCACTGGGCGACGAGGATCGAGCGGTCGCCGATCCGGGCCCCGGCTTCCACCACGCACAGGGGGCCGATGCTGACATCCGTCCCCAAGCTGACGTCGGGCGCGACCACCGCCGTGGGATGCACGCCCACCGGGTAGCGGATCGGCGGCGGCGCAAACAAGGCCGCCGCCGTGGCAAAAGCCTGGTTGGGATCGGCGGCGCGCAGCAGCGCCGGCGCGACGCAGGGCCGGTTCCAATCCCGGGCCACGACCACCGCGCCCGCACGGGTGGCCGCGGCGTCCGCGGCATAGCGTGGATTGGCGACAAACGACAGGTCGCCCGGCCCGGCGTCCCGGAGGCTGGCCAGTCCCGTGACAACCACGGTCCCGTCGCCGGTGCATTCCGCTCCGAGCCGGGCCGCGATTTCTGACGCCGTGAAGGTCACCGGGTCTCCCTGGTTATTACTTCGGCTTGGGTTCGGGGGCCTTCTTGTCCTCGGCCTTTTCCGCAGGCGCTGCTGCTTCCTTTTCCTTGACGGGGCTCGGCTGTCCCCGGTTCAGCATCGTGATGACGTCGCCGGTGATATCCACCCGCGGCTCGACAAACACGACGGTCGGGACGCCATTCAGGCTCTGGCCGGAGGAATCCAGCACCGCGGTAAACATCTGATTGCGACCGTAGACCTGGATGGTCTCCAGGATTTCGTCCACGATGCGCTTGCGCATGCGGCGGCTCTGGTCGTCGAGCTGCTTCCGGCGGGTCTCGTCGAAGCGCTTGATCTTGTTTTCGAAGTCGCGGATTTCGACCATCTTTTCCTCGTAGGCGTTGCGCTTCTGGGCGCGCACATCCTCGCTGAGGGCTGGATTCTGGGCATCCTCGCGCAGCTTGATTAACGCCGGCTGCAGTGCTTCGTACTCATCGGTAAGCTTCTTGCGCTCGGCCTGGACCTGGCCGCCCTGCTCCTTGAGCTGGGTGTCCGCCAGCTTGGTTTTATAGAATTCGTTGAAGACGCGATCCATGTGGACAAAGACGACCCGGGATTCGGCCGCCAGCCCCAGGGTTGCGCCGGCCAGCCACAAGCCGGCCAGCCCGATCCACCGACGAAGCATCCTGTTCATATGCTCTCCCCCACCCGCGCACATTCAGCGCGGCTATTAATAGATATAACCAATCCAGAAGCTGAACCGGCCGGACGGCCGGTCGTTGACCTCATCCGCCTTGATCGGCCACGCGTAATCAAGCTGTATGGGAAAGCCCGGAAAGTCAAGCCGGATCCCGACGCCGAAGCCGGAGTTCAGGTGGTGGAGGTCGAAATAGTAGGCGTCCTCCCACACCATGCCGACGTCGTAAAAGGCGGCCAGGCGCACCTTATCCACCACCGGCACCGTGTACTCCGCCGTGCCGTAGGCCAGCGACCGGCCGCCCGTCGGTTCGTTGTTGGGCGGGCCGTCCGTAGGGCCGACTTCGCGGTATTTGAAGGCGCGCAGGTTCCGGGGGCCGCCCAGGAACAGCCGGTCGAAAATCGGCACCTGCTCGGAGTTGCCGTAACTGTCCACCACGGCCACCTGCCCCTTGAGGTTGAGCACATGATCGAACCAGACCGGAAAATACTGGGCGCTCCGGGCCTGGAGGCTGTAGATATCCGTATCGCCGCCGAAGGGGCCGCCGGCGAGTTCGGCGGACAACACGGTGCGGTTGCCGCGGGTGGGCACGAACACGTTGTCCCGCGAGTCGTGCACCAACTCCAGGTCGAAGGCGCTTTTCATGCGCCGGCCGGCCTCCGCCTGGATCTGCGGCGAGGCGTTCGTGCTGACATCGTACACGTTGATGGCCTGCAGGCTGTAAATGTAATTCAACCTGTCGAAAAACAAACCCCGGGGCAGCGGCTGGCCGAGGGTGAGCCGGCCGCCGGTGTTTTTCTGGCTGAACTCGGAGCTGTACACGGAGCTGTCGTGCTGGAAAAGGTCCACGCCCAGCGACAGGCGGCGATCCAGGAAATACGGCTCGATGAAGGAGATCTCCATGTCCCGGCGCAACGAACCGCCCTGAAACCGGATGTTCAGCTTCTGGCCGCCGCCGGTAAAGTGGGGCCAGCCGAAAAGATCGAAGTTGCCCTGCGACAACTCCACAAAGCCGACCAGATTGTCAATGCTCGAGAACCCGGCGCCCACCATGAATTTGCCCGTGCGCTCCTCCTCCACGTCAATGGTCAGGTCATACTGATTCTCCTCGGCCGTGGCCTGTGGTGCCACGTCCACGAATTTGAAATACTGCAAGTTTTGCAGCCGCCGCTGGCTGTTGCGCACCTTGACTTCGTTGAATATCTCGCCCGGGAACACCGTCAACTCGCGCCGGATGACCTTGTCCTTGGTGCGCGTGTTGCCGCGTATCCGGATGTTGCGGATGTACGCCAACTTGCCCTCCCGCACCTTGAAACTCACCCGCGCCGTGTGGTTGGTCGGATCCGTGTCCAGATCCACGTCCGCCGCCGTGCGCAGGTGGCCGCGGGCGCCGTAGTAATCCCGGATGGCCTGCGCGGCCCGGTCGAGGTCGGTCATCGCCGCCACGCCGCCGACGCGGAGCGGGCAGCTTTTTTCCACCTCGGCCGCCGGGAACAACTGCGTGCCGGCGACCTGAAAACCGCTGATCGTGTACCGCGCGCCCTCGGCTACCCGGATCTCTACCTCCAAGCCGCGCCGTCCGACGGGGCGCACCTCCGGCTCGCCGATCTCGGCGTCCAGATAGCCCTGATCCAAATACGCCCGGCGCAGCGCCTCACGGTCCGTGGCCAGATCATCGGGGTTGTAGGTGCCATCCCCCGTTATCCAGGAGATCAGGTTCGTCCGGCGCTGTTTCATGACCCGGCGCAGCGTCCGGGCGCTCAGTTGGCGGTGGCCGATGAAGGTAATCTGCTGCACCGTGGCGCGCCGGCCCTCGCGGACCTGCACCTGGACGTCCGCCAAATCCTGGCCCTCCGCCGGTGTCAAGGTCCAGGTCAGTTGCGGATCGGGGAAATATTTCTTGTGGTAGGTCTCGATCACCTTGACGGCATGCGCGGCCAGCGTCGCCTCATCCACCAGGTCGCCGGAGCCCAGTTCCAGCAGTTCGCGGACCTTCTTGTTGCCCAGATACTCCGCGCCGGCGATATCCAGCCGGCGGATGTGGGGCTTGGGCTCGACCACAAACGTCAGTTGCAGGCCGTCAGCCAGGCGCTCCACGCGCGACTCGACGAAGCTGAAGCGGCCGCTTTTTTCGAGGTTCTTGACATCGCGTCCCACGCCGGCGCGGCTGAGCTCTTCGCCGGCCTTGGTGCTGATAAAGGCCCGCACGGAGGTTTCCTCGAGCGCGCCGCCACCGCGCCGCTGGACGCGGACCTCCTTGATCACCTCGGCGGCATCGGCCAGGGGGCCGGACAGCCCCAGGGTCGCCAGCGCCACGGCCAGCCGGAACAGGCCCGAAACCCGGCGTGCGACGGCAGGGGTTGTCGGCGTCATGCGTCGCCTCCGGTGTTGAGTGTTTCCACACGATCTCCAAAACGCGTGTACTCCGCTTCAAAATTCAACCTGATTTCGCCGGTGGGGCCGTTGCGCTGCTTGGCCAGTTCGAGGATCGCCAGCTTTTCATCGCCATATTCCGGATCGTCGGCATATTTGCACGGCCGGCGCAGCATGAAGACGACATCGGCATCCTGCTCGATGGCCCCGGAATCGCGCAGGTCGGAGAGCCGGGGCACGCCGGACGTTTTGTCGCGCTGCTCGGGCGCGCGGCTGAGCTGGCTGAGGCAGAGCACCGGCACGCGCAATTCCTTGGCCATCGCCTTCAGCGCCCCCGAAATGGCGGCGGTTTCCAGTTGCCGGCCCTCCCGGGCGTACGGCGGATAATGCAGCAACTGGAGGTAGTCCACGACGATCAGGTCCACGTTGTACTTGCGCTTCAGCCGGCGTGCGCGCGACCGCAGTTCCAGCACTTCGAGCCCGCCGGTATCGTCGATGACGATCGGCGCCTTCATCAACACATCCGTGGCCTGAATCAGGCTGCCGTGCTGCTCCTTGGAAACGTAACCCCGGGAGAGCTTGTGCGCCGAAACGCGCGCCCGCGAGCAGATCATCCGGCGCACCAGTTGTTCGGCGGACATTTCCAGGCTGAACACCGCCACCGCATGTTTCTCGTCGCGCATTAGCGCCACGTTCTCGGTTACATTCAGCGCCAGGGCCGTTTTGCCCATGGAGGGGCGGGCCGCCAGGATGACCAGGTCGCCCGGCTGCAACCCCATCGTCAAACGGTCCATATCCGCAAAGCCGGTGGTCAGTCCGGTGATGTTTTTGCCACTGTTGATGATGTGCTCGATCTGGGTCATGCCCGCTTCGACCAGTTTGTCCCAGGCCGCCACATCGTGATGCTTGAAGTTGGCAATCTCGAAGAAGGCCTGCTCGGTCTTATGCAGGATCTGGTCGGCCTCATCTTCGGCGGCGTAGCACAGCTCCACGGTCGCGCGCGCCTGGTCAATCATCAGGCGCAGCATGAACTTCTGGTGGACCAGCGTGACGTAATACTCGGCGTGGGCGGAGGTGGGAGTGCTGTCCACCAGTTGTTCCAGGAACGCCGGCCCGCCGAGGCCCTCCAACTGGCCCAGGTCCCGCAGCCGCTCGCGGACGGTCAGCAAGTCCACGGGCCGGTTTTCGTTGACCATGCCCTCGACGGTTTCGAACAGCACCTGGTGATGACGCAGGTAAAAAGCCGTGGCGGCCAGCCGGCGGGTGCGGCAGAGGTCAATCACGCGGGCGGCATCGAGCAGGATGCAGCCCAACACGCCCCGCTCCGCCTCCTCGCTGTAGGGCGGCAGGCGGTCACTCCGTCCAGCCGGCGGGGGCGTGACCTGCGCGGCCATGGGTTTACTCCTCAACCACCCACACCTTGAGCGTCGCCTGGAGGTCAGGGTGTAGTTTCACGGGGACATTGAATACACCCAGCTCGCGCAAGGGCTCCGCCAGCAGCACTTGATGCTTGGCTAGCTCCACCCCCTGTGCCTTCAGCGCGGCGAGCAGGTCCGCTACCGTCACCGAACCAAAAAGCTGGCCGCCTTCGCCGGTCTTCACCGGAATGGTCAACGACAACTGCTCCATCGTCTTGACCAGCGCCGCTGCCTGTTCGCGCTCCTGGATGAGCTGCTGTTCCCGCTGCCGGCGTTTCTTCTCCAACTGCCGGCGCGTGGCTTCGGTCACCGGGGCCGCCAGTTTGTGCGGCCCCAGATAGTTGCGCAGATAGCCTTCCGCCACCCGCACCACTTCGCCCTCCTGACCCAGGCCGGCGACATCCGCCATCAAAATCACTTCCTTGGACATGCTCCACATCCTTTCGCCGGCTACGGCAACAAGCCCATCACCCGCGCCCGCCGCACGGCCCGCCGGACCTGGCGCTGTTGCATGGCCGTAACACCGGTGATCCGGCTGGGCAGCAGGCGCCCCTGTTCGGTGACAAACTTGCGCAGCAACTCTGCATCCTTGTAATCCACCACCTGCCCCGGCAGCAGACCGGGGCTCATTTTCTTCGGGCCCCGCCGGCTTTCGCCGGCCAGACCGCGGCTGCCATCGCGCTCTTTATCTCTCATGGTACCTCTTCTCCGCTGGACCTTTTTTCCCGGAACACTCAAAAAGGCAAATCGTCATCATGCTCCGCCCCTGGGGCGGGTGGCTCGCCAGCGGTGGCGGGCGGCGGCGCCGCGGCGCCGTCCCCAGGCTGGCCCGGCGCGTCGGCCAGTTCGCCGCGGGCCCGGCTCAGAAACTGTACGCGGTCCGCGCGCACCAGGTGCCGGTTGTGTTTCTCGCCGCCTTCCGGCGTGGCCGGGACGAACTGCAGAAAGCCCTCGATCAACACCGGCGAGCCTTTGGACAGGTATTCCCGGCACACTTCCGCCTGGCGCCCCCAGACCACGACGCCGATAAAACACGTCTCCTTTTGCGGCTGGCCTTCGCTGAGGTATGTCCGGTTCACGGCGAGACTCAAATCCGCCCGGGCCGCGCCCGTGGCGGTGTAACGCACCTCGGGATCACGAGTCAGATTGCCGGCCAGCAAAACGCGGTTCAGCGAAGCCATCGTTATTTCTTCCCCTGCGCTTCGGCGGGCGCCGCCGGAGGCGTCTCCGGGGCATGCAACACCTGCACGCGGAAGACCTCCTCGTTCAGTTTATACTTGGCGAGCAGCGGGGCGATCTGGCTGCCGGCGCACTGGAACGTCATGATGACGTACTGGCCGCCGGCCTTCTTGTGCATTGTCCGCGCAAACGCCCGCCGGCCCATGCGCGTCGTGCCGTCCACCTCGCCGCCGACCTTCTTGATTTCCGCCCGCACTTTGTCGAGAGCCGTTTCCAAGGCTTCCTCTTTCAATTCTTCGCTAAAGATGAACATGGCTTCGTATTTATTCAAGACGCTCTCCCCTTCTGGCCTCTGGCCCTTGCCCCGCTTTGCTTCGTTCGCCGTTGTAGCGATTCATCGCCGGTTCCACGCCGTCCGTCAACAGGCAGATCACGGCCTCGGCCGCCTGCGGAATCAGCGCCGCCAGCGCCGTCCGCTCCTCCGCCGTAAAGCGCCCGAGGACGTGGCCGGTCAACTCCTCCGCGCCGCCGCTCCGGCCGATGCCCACCCGCACCCGGATGAACTCCTCCGAGCCGAGGCCCTGCACAATGGATTTGAGCCCGTTGTGCCCACCCGAGCCGCCCCGCGCGCGAATACGCAGGCGCCCCAGGTCGAGCTCGGCGTCATCGGCCACCACGACGACATCCTGCGGCGCCAGCCCGCGCTTCCGGGCCAGCGCCGCCACCGCTTCGCCGCTGCGGTTCATGAACGTCTCCGGCTTGGCCAGCAGCACGTCCTGCCCGCCTACCTGCGCTTTCGCCGTGCTGGCCCGGGCGAACAGCGGCTTGCGAAAATCAACCCCCGCCTGACGGGCCAGTTCATCCAGCACCATGAACCCCACGTTATGCCGCGTCACCGCGTACATCCGGCCAGGATTGCCGAGGCCTACAATCAATTTCACGCCGCCGCACTCCAGCACCCGGTCCGGTTATTTCTTCTTGGGCTCTTCCTTGCCCTTCTTGGGCTCTTCTTTACCCTTCTTGGCCGGGGCTTCTTCGCCGCCCTTCTTGGGCGCTTCTTCCTTCTTGCCTTCCTTGCCCTCGGCGGCCGCCGCGCCCTCTTCTTCCCCTTCAACCTTCTTCTCGGTGATCACTTCCGGCCCGGCCGCCGCTTCCGCGGCTTCCGGCGCCACTTCCTCTTCGGCGCGCGGCGCGGACACCGCCACCACGGTCAGGTCCGGGGCGTTCAACACCGCGAGCTTGGTCCGATCCACCGCGATATCCTTGACGCACAGGCGCTGGCCGATCACCAGCGGGCTGACATCGAGCGTGAACTGCTCGGGAATATCCGTCGGCAGGCATTCCACCAGGATCGAACGCACGATGTGCTCCAGCACGCCGCCCGCCTGCGTCACACCCACCGGTTCGCCCAGCAGTTTGACCGGCACCTCGATGCGCAGCTTGTGCGTCATCGAAACCGCGTTGAAATCCACGTGTACGATCCGCCCGGACACGGGATGCCGTTGGATCTCCTTGATGATCGCCTTGCGGGACAGTTCGCCTTCCACCTCCAGGTCCACCAGAAAATGCTCGCTGGTGTGCCCCTTCAGGAATTGCACCAGGTCATGCTCGTTCAGGTGCACGGGGAGTCGCGGTTGCTCGATCCCGTAAACGATGCCGGGCACCAAGCCCTGCCGCCGGAGTTGCTTGACCGGCTGTTTGCCGACGCCGGCGCGCGGCTGGACCTTCATGGCTACTGATTTCATCGCCTCGTCTCTCTTTCTATACTTTGAACAAGCTGGTCACGGACTGGTCATTGTGAATGCGCAGAATCGCTTCGCCTAGCAACTCCGCCACGGACAGCACCGTCACCGGGAAACCGTGCCAGTCCTTGCACGGCACGCTGTCCGTGGTCACCAGTTCCTGGATCGGCGACTGCCGCAGGCGCTCCAAACCCGACGCCGTCAGCATCGCGTGGGTCACTACGGCCATAACCGACTGCGCGCCGTGCTCCCGGCACATCCGCGCCGCCTCGCACAGCGTCCCCGCCGTGGAGGTCAGGTCGTCCACCAGCACCGCGTTGCATCCGGCCACGTCGCCCACGATATTCAACGCATCGATCTCCGTGGCGCTTTTCCGGTGTTTCGCCACGATCGCCAGCCCTGCGCCCAGCGTGCCCGCATAGGCGTAGGCCATTTTCAGTCCGCCTGGATCCGGTGAAACCACCACGATGTTGGAAAGGTTTTTCCCCCGCAAGTAGTTGATCATCACCGGCGCGGCAAACAAGTGATCCACCGGGATGTCGAAGAAACCCTGGATCTGCTGCGAATGCAGGTCCATGGTCAGCAACCGGTTGGCCCCCGCCGCCACCAGCAGGTTCGCCACCAGCTTGGCCGTGATCGGCACTCGCGGCTGATCCTTGCGATCCTGCCGGGCATAACCGTAGAAGGGCAGGACCGCCGTGATCCGCGCCGCCGAGGCCCGCCGCGCCGCGTCCATCATGATCAGCAGCTCCATCAGCGTCTCGTTCGGCGGGTAACATGTCGGCTGGATGATGAAGACATCCTTGCCGCGCAGGTTCTCGACGAACTTGACGAACACCTCGCCGTCCGGAAACCGCCCGATCGTCACGTCACCCAACGGCTGGCCGATGTACGCCGCAATGCGCTCCGCCAGCATGCGATTAGCATTGCCCGAAAATACCCTCAAAACCACTTCTCCCGTTGTCTGCGTTTCGTTCCCATTCCGGCGCTGGTTGCCCGACCAGGATTCGAACCTGAACTCTGGCCTCCAAAGGGCCGTGTGCTGCCATTACACCATCGGGCAGACGGCAAAAACTGCGTTTCCGCGGAGCAACCCCCGCGGAATCAAAACCCGGCCAGCCAGCCTGCCCGACCTGCCAAGCTGGCCTCAGGTTCGGAGCCACCGCCTTCGTATTCCTGGCGAAAGCGATCATCTTAGTGAAGCTTCGCCCCCTCCGTCAAGGCTATTAACCGCGAGTTTTTTTGTTGGCGCGGGTGTTTGGAAAGTCCCGCGCTGCGTGTATAATCCCGCCATGCCCGAACTGCCGGAGGTGGAAACCGTGGTCCGCGACCTGCGCGCGGCCGGCCTGGCTGGCCGCCGGATCCGCCGTGTGACCGTACTGCATCCGGCCGTTGTCGCCGGCGCCGCGCCGCGCACGTTTGCGCGCCGTGTGGCGGGCCGCCGGATCGTGGCGCTCCGGCGCCGCGCCAAATTCATCGTTTTCGAACTCGAAGCAGGCTGGCTGTTGACGCTCCACCTGCGGATGACCGGCCAGTTGCACCTGGTGCGCCGGCTGCCGCCGCGCGACCGGCATGATCACCTGCGTCTGACGCTGGATGACGGGCGCACGTTGATTTACCATGATCCGCGGCGCTTCGGCCGCTGGCGGCTGACGATGGCCGACGACGCCCTGCTCCGCCGGTTGGGGCCGGAACCGCTGGATGATACGCTGACCGCCGCCGCGTTTGCGCACCGCCTGGCACGGCATCGGCGGCAGCTCAAGCCGCTGCTGCTGGATCAGACGTTTCTTGCCGGCCTGGGCAATATTTACGCGGATGAGGCGCTGTGGGCAGCCCGGCTGCATCCCCAACGCCTAGCCCACACGGTACGACCGGCCGGGGCGCGAGCCCTGTGGTCGGCCATCCGGCGCCTGCTGCGCAGCGCCATCCGGCACCGCGGCACGACGCTAGGGTTGGGCGAAGGAAATTTTGCGTCGCCGCACCACGAACGCGGACGGTACCGGACCAGGCTGAAGGCCTACGGCCAGGCGGGGGCGCCGTGCCCCCGCTGCGGCACGCCGCTCCGGCGGTTGATAGTCGGCCAGCGCGGCACGCATATCTGCCCGCGCTGCCAGTCGTTGTAGGAGCGCAGGCTTGCTGCGCCCGTTCTTTCCGAAGGGGTGCAGTTTCGCTGCATCCAGTCTTCTTTGTAGGGGTGCAGTCTTGCTGCGCCCGTCCTCGCAAAGCGCCTCGCACAGCGGGCGCAGCACGCCTGCGCCCCTACCGAAGCAGCTACAGCCCCCTTACGGCTTCGGCGTGCCGGCGGCGCGGCTGCGCAGGGCGGAAAACAGCATCAGCGCGCCGAACACGACCAGCACGCCACCCCAGATGAGGTTGACGTTGATGCCCAGCGAGTGCGCGTCGTAGATCTCCTGCGGGCTGAAGAGGCCGTAGCCAACCAACAGCACGCCGACGAGGGTGAACATCAAACCGATTGGCAGACGAATATCGAGACCCATGGCAGTTTCTCCTTACCAGAAGAGGTAGTTGAGGACGACGCACCCGATCAACAGGATCGTGCC
>CAIQIC010000565.1 GCA_903871765.1 uncultured Lentisphaerota bacterium | reverse complement strand
GTGGCAGCATGCCGGCTCGCTCTGGATCCTTACCACGCCCGACGGGGCCGATCTGCCGGCGACGGCGGCGGAAGAAAACTTCCCGCTGCTGGTGCGGCTGAACAAGGCGACGTTCGATTTCAGCCAGACGCAACCCAACGGCACGGATATCCGCTTTTCGGCTGACGGCAAGCCCCTGGCGTTTGAGATCGAGGAATGGAATGCTATGCAGGGCACAGCCAGCATCTGGGTGCGCATTCCGACGATCAAGGGCAACGCGCGCCAGGAAATCAAATTGCACTGGGGCAAAGCCGACGCGGCCAGCGCATCCAGCGGCGCCGCCGTGTTCAACGAGTCGAACGGCTACGTCAGCGTCTTGCATCTGAGCGATCCCATTAAAGACGAAGTAGGCACGCTGACCCCCACCAATGTCAGCACGACGGCGTGCGCCGGCATGATCGGCCAGGGACGGCATTTTGATGTCGGCCAGGGGATCAAGGGCGGGGAAGGCATCACGAACTATCCGACCGGTTCCAGCCCCCATTCCACGGAACTCTGGTTCAAGGCCGAGAAGCCGAACGCCACCCCCCTGGCTTGGGGCAACGAGCAGCGCCAGGGCAAAGTGTTGATGGACTTTGAAAGCCCGCCGCACATTAAAATGGGGTGTTACTTTTCGGGCGCGGACGTTGCCAGCCGCACCAAGCTGCCCCTGGCCCAATGGATTCACGTGATGCACACCTTCAAGAATGGAGATTCACGGATCTATGTGAATGGCGTCCTCGACGGCGCTTCGACGTCCGCGGCGGCCCCGCTGGCGATCCAGAGCCCCGCGCGGATGTACGTCGGCGGCTGGTATAACAATTACCGGTTTGTCGGCGACATGGACGAGGTGCGCATCTCCAAGGTCACGCGCTCCGCCGACTGGGCCAAACTGCAGTACGAAAACCAGAAGCCCATGCAGACGCTGGTCGGCACCCTGGCTCAGCCGGGCCATGAATTCTCGGTTGCGCCGGCGGAGATCAAGCTGGATGAGGGCGCAAGCGTGACCGTCACTGCCCAGGCCGGCGGCGCCCAGAAGGTGTACTGGATCATCAAGCGGGGGAACACGGATAGCATTGCCGCCGTGGATCAGTATGCCTACACCTTCGACGCCGGGCGCGTGGAGGGCGAAACGGCGTTCGTGCTGCAGTTCAAGGCGGTGTATGCCAACGAGGTCAAGACCCGGAACATTCACGTAGAGATCAGGGAAGCGATTCCCGAGCCGGTGTTCACCCTGCGAGCGCCCGCGCAGTGGAACGGTCGGGAACGCATCGAAGTGGTCCCCCTGATCAGCAACCTCGCCGCCATGCAGGCCAAAGGCGCCGGCGAGTTGCATTACCGTTGGAGCGTCTCCGGCGGCGCCGTGCTCAAGGAAGTGGTTCCCGGCAAGTTGATCCTCACGCGGTCGCAATACACCGGCCCGCTCACCGTCAAGCTGACGCTCAACAACGGCGGTGCGGATTATGCCGCCACCACGGCGATCCAGGTGACCGAGCCGAAGAGCGACCCCTGGGTCCAGCGGACGCCCGACAAGGACGAACAGCCCGTGGACAATCAGTTCTACGCCCGCGACGACCAGAACGAGGGCACGCTGTTTTACAACGGCACGCTGGAGCAACCGGCCGAAGCCGTTTTCCTGAAAGTCTATGCGGATGACAAGCTCGTCAAAACCGAGAGTCAGCAGCCCGCGGCGGACAAGACCTATGCGTTCACGGTCAAGCTCAAACCGGGCTTGATCAAGTACAAGGTGGAGTTCGGGACCCGGACCGGCGGCGCCGACACGGTGCTGCGGTCCGTGACCAACCTGGTCTGCGGGGATGCCTTCCTGATTGACGGGCAATCCAACGCGCTGGCGACGGATACGCGCGAGGAGGCGCCGCCGTACACCAGCGATTGGATCCGCAGCTATGGCCGCCCGCCGGCCAAGTCCAAGGATTCTCCCGGCGGGAGAACGGAGAATCTGTGGTGCAACGCGGTCTGGAAGGGACGGGGCGACAAGGCCGTGCTTGGCTACTGGGGCATGGAACTCGCCAAGCGCCTGGTGGACAGCCAGAAGATTCCGATCTTCATCGTCAACGGGGCCGTCGGCGGAACCCGGATCGATATGCACCAGCGCAACCCGGACGATCCGGAAGACCTGACCACGATCTACGGGCGGATGCTATGGCGGGTGCGGCAGGCCAAGCTGACCCACGGCATCCGCGGCGTCCTCTGGCATCAGGGCGAGAACGACCAGGGTTCGGCGGGGCCCGCCGGCGGTTATGGGTGGGAGTCGTACCAGCAATACTTCGTGGATATGTCGGCAGCCTGGAAAGAGGATTTCCCGAACATCCAGCACTACTACATTTTCCAGATCTGGCCCAACTCCTGCAGCATGGGCAACGGGCACGGTGATATGATGCGAGAGGTGCAACGGACCTTGCCGCGCCTTTACTCTAACATGGACATCATGTCGACCCTGGGAATCAAGCCACCCGGGCCCGCCCATTTTCCGCTGCTTGGCTGGGCGGAATTTGCGCGCTTGGTGCAGCCTCTGATCGAGCGGGACATGTACGGCAAG
>CAIQIC010000564.1 GCA_903871765.1 uncultured Lentisphaerota bacterium | reverse complement strand
CCTGCAAATCATCGCGGAGGCGCTGGCGCGTGGCGGGATCGCGCAGGCGCGCGAGCACGGCCTCGCGGCCGTCGCCGGCGGCCCAGTCGGGCAGGATCACGTCGAGGTCGGTGCAGGAGGCGGTGTAAGGATAGCGGTCGGCGGCCACGGCGAGGCCCGCCGCGCGCGCGGCGCGGATTTTGTCCAGCGCGGCGTCCACCTTGCTCCAGTTGCGCCGGCCGGCGGTTTTGAGATGCGAGATTTCCACGCGGACGCCGGTAGTCCGGGCGAGGGCGAGCGTCTCGTCCAGCGCCTCCAACAACCGGTCGCCTTCGCTCCGCATGTGGCTGGTATAGATTTTGCCCCGCCGGGCGGCGACGGCGGCCAGCGCGCGGATTTCCTCCGGCGCGGCGTATCGGCCGGGCGTGTAGATGAGCCCCGTGCTCAGCCCCGCGCCGCCCTCGTCCAGGGCGCGTTCGAACAGCGTGGCCATGGCGCGGATTTCGGCGGGTTGCGCCGGCCGCGCCGCGTAGCCGATGACGCCGGCGCGGATGGCGTTGTGGCCGATGAGCAGGACGACGTTGACCGCGGGCCGCACCTGCGCCAGCAGCGTGCGGTACTCGGCGACGCTGCTCCAGGCGCCGGGGTAGCGCTGGTCGCACCAGTCGCTGGGCAGCTTGTACGCCCCGGTGCGCGGCGCGGTGGAGGCCCCGCAGTTGCCGACAATCTCCGTGGTGACGCCCTGGAAGATTTTGCTCGGGGCCGAAGGTTCCAGCAGCAGAAACGTGTCGGAGTGCGAATGGACGTCAATAAAACCGGGACAGACGAGGCGGCCGTCGGCGCGCAGCACTGTGCGCGCCGCGGCGGCCGCCAGGTCGCCGAGGGCGGCGATGCGGTCGCCGGCGATCGCCACGTCGGCGCGTCGTGCCGGCGCGCCGCTGCCGTCCAGCACCTCCCCGCCGAGAATCAAGAGGTCGAACATGTGTCAGCCACGGATGAAGAACAATCGGATTTTAGCCACGGATCAACACGGATTTACACGGAATAAGAAAAGCAGCGTGCAGCCACGGCTTGAAACGGATGGAGCACGGATATGAGCTTAAAAAACCATACGTTTAAATTCGACTTTGGACCTGCCAAAGTTGATCAACATGCCGACTTTGATGCCCGTGCCTTTAAGCTCGTTGAGCAATTGTGCTTCATCGGCCGGCATATAGGCGGGGTTTGTTTTCAGTTCGACAATCACAGCATCTTCCACCAGCAAGTCAGCCGCATATTCTCCTACGAGGTAACCTTTGAATTGCACCTGTAGTTTGGGTTCCAACTCGGCTTTGAGTCCACGCAATTGCAACTCAACCTGCATGGCCCGCTGGTAGACCTTTTCCAGGAAACCGTAACCGAGGATACGGTACACTTCAAAAGCTGCGCCAATGATCTGCTCCGTGATGTCGGCTTGTTCAAGCTTTGTCCGTGTTTCATCCGTGTTCATCCGTGGCTAACATTCTTCGTTTTATTCGGAGGACTTTCAGATTCATCCGTGGCTCTCTTTATCTTTGCTGCTTGGAGGATTTGCAGGTTCATCCGTGGCGGCGGCGGGCTCCGGCGGTTTCTGCTCGCCGGGGGGTGTCCAGCCGAGGAGGCGGACCACTTCCTCCTGCACCTGGGTCAGTTCGGCGAGCTTCAGCTCGGGATCGGGGATGAGGAAGGATTCGCCGGTCTTCCGGTGCTCGTAGACGCGGATTTTCACGCCGTCGTCGCGCACCTGGACATCGCGCTCGACGAGAATGCGCCGGCGTTCGAGCATGACCGCCAGGATGAAAATCGCGTTGCCGTTGGCCGGATCCTCGGTGGCCATCAACTGGCGGAGCAGCGTCTCGGCGGTTTCCTTCTTGAGCGCCTCCGCGACCGGGGGCGGCGGGGCGCGGAAAACGCTGCGCCAGACGCTCAGCGCGTTGGCCTTGGCCGGCTCCTGCCAGCAGATGGCGCAGTAATCATGGCGGGTGTAGCCGCCGGCATCGAACGTCAGCTTGGAATACAGCGGCGCGCCGTCGCTAAAGTCCTGGCCGCAGGCGCGGCAGGTGTGGCCGGGCGCTTGAATGTTCCAGTCGGAGTTCATGCGTTCCTGGTTGTTGGCGGCAGCGGGCCCGGGGCGTCGCGTGTGATCGTCATCCCAGTCCTAGGCGAGTGGTTCGCGAGTCATCAAGAGCTTGCGGTGCTGGTAGAAATATATCGCGCCGGACAGGATGGTGATGAAGGCCACGATGGAAATCAGGGTGTGCGAGACGATCGCGAGCGCGGCCTTGTAGGTTTTGAGTTGGGCGGCGGTGGCGAACTGGCTGAAATCGTCCTGGAAACTGAGCCCGGCCAGCAGGGCGATGATGGTCAGCAGTTGCGAGACGGTCTTGTGTTTGCCCCAGAAGCCGGCACTGATCACCTGGCCGCGGCTGGCGGCGAGCAGGCGCAGGCCGGTGACGAGAAACTCGCGGGAAATAATGAGCACGACGAGCCACGCCGTCACGAGCTGCAGCTCCACGAAGACCACAAACGTGGCGCACACGAGCACCTTGTCGGTCAGGGGATCCATCAGTTTGCCGAACGCGCTCTCGCCATACACGCGGCGGGCGAGTTCGCCGTCCAGGTAATCGGTCAGGCCGGCGATGAGAAAAACCGCCAAGGCCATGGTCTTGGCGTACGGAAACGTAGCGGTCAGCAGGCCGATCAACACGGCGGCCAGCGCCAGCCGGCTGAGGGTCAGGATGTCGGGGAGTTTCATGAGCGCGCGGCGGATTACTTGGCTTTCTTCAGGTAAGGCTCCGGCGGTTCCCTGACGACCACCCACGGCAGGCCGGTGGCCGACGACTGGACGGACGGGGACTGGGCGGCGGCGGCCGGCGGGCGGTGCGCGCATTGCCGCAGGCCCAGTCCGGCCACGAACAGCAGGACGACCGCGCCGGCTCCGAGGGCCAGGCGGCGCGGCAGGTCGGGCGGCAACCGGCGCACCAGGGTGGCGAGGTCCGCCGTCCGCGACCTCTCCGTCTTGGGCTGAAGCACCTTGGCGCCGGAGGGCGAGCGCAACACCTTCTGCGCCGCCGGGAGCGGCGGTTCCGGAGACGCATGCCGCCGCTGGTATTCCTGCAACAGGGGCGCCGGGTCCAGGTCCAGATACTCGGCATAGATCTTGATGAAGCCTTTGACGTACATGGGGGCCGGGATGCGGTCAAATTCCTCGCGCTCCAGGGCTTCGATGGACTGCACCTTCATGCGCGTCGCGGCGGCGGCTTGAGAGGCGGTCACGCCTTTTCGTTCCCGGGCGGCTTTCAGTTGGAGTCCCAGCGGTGGCATGGCGTCAGTCCGATTGGTTCGGCGAACTATGCGGGATTTCGCCGTCCAAATCCATCAGAATTTCCCGCGGGTCGGAGCCCTGCGCCGGGCCGACGAGGCCGCGCTCTTCGAGGATGTCCATGATGCGCGCGGCGCGGGTGTAACCGATCTTCAGGCGGCGTTGCACGCCGCTGGTCGAGGCACGCTTCGTCTGGCGGATGACCTCGATGGCCTGCTCGATCAACTCGTCGTCCTCGTCCATATCCGGCAGGTCACCGCCGGCGCGCGCCTCGACTTTTTCCTTGAGCGCCGTCACGTATTGCGGCTGGCCCTGTTGCTTGAGAAACTCAACGATGCTGTGAATCTCGCCATCGGTCGTCAGGGTACCCTGTGCGCGCATCAGGCGGCCGACGCCCGGCGGCAGAAAGAGCATGTCGCCCTTGCCCAGCAGTTTGTCCGCGCCCATGGCGTCAATGATGGTGCGGCTATCCACCTTCTGGGCCACCTGGAAGGCAATCCGCGAGGGGAAATTGGCCTTGATCGTTCCGGTGATGATGTTGACCGACGGCCGCTGCGTGGCGAGCACCAAGTGGATACCCGTCGCGCGGCTCATCTGCGCCAGCCGCGCGATCTGGTTCTCGATCTCCGCCTGTGCCACGAGCATCAGGTCGGCGAGTTCGTCCACGACGATGACGATGTACGGCAGCCGGTCGGGTACGACGTCCTCCGCCTTCGGCGGGGGCGGCGCGGCGGCGGGCTCGGCCTCCGCGCCGGCGGCCGGCGGTGGCGCGGCCGGCGCGAGATCGCTGAACAATTCCGGCTGCTTGACGATCTCGCGCTTGTTGAAGTCCTTGATGTTGCGCACACGCACCTTGGCGAACAGCTTATAGCGGTGCTCCATTTCCAGGATGGCCCAGCGCAGGGCAAAGGCCACTTTCTTGGCCTCGGTGACGACCGGACAGGCGAGGTGCGGCAAATCCTTGTAGGCGGCGAACTCGACGATCTTCGGGTCCACCAGGATCAGCTTCATCTGCTCCGGCGTGCGCGTCATCAGCAGGCCCGCGAGGATGGAGTTCATGCAGACCGTCTTACCCGAGCCGGTGGCGCCGGCGATCAGCAGGTGCGGCATGTCCGCCAGGTCGGCGATGATCACGCGGCCGCCGACGTCCTTGCCCAGCGCCAGTGGCAGCGCGGCGGACGTGTTGAGCCACGCCTCGCTTTCCATCAGCTCGCGCAGATACACCGCGGTGCGCTTGCTGTTCGGCACCTCGATGCCGACCACCCCCTTGCCGGGGATCGGCGCCTGCACGCGGATGCTTTCCGCCTTCATGTTCAGCGCGAGATTGTTGCTGAGCGCGGTGATCTTCTCCACCTTCACGCCGGGCGCGGGCAGCAGTTCATACCGCGTCACCACCGGACCTTGTTCGACGTTGGTGACATCCACCTCGATGCCGAACTCGGCCAGCGTCTCCTTGAGCAGTTGCGCGCCGCCCGTGAAGTCGTCGTCGAGCGCGCGGTCCTTCTCCGGCGGCAGGGGATCGAGCAGGTCGCGCGGCGGCAGTTGGTAGGGGCCGGGGTGCGCGAGCGATGCGGGCGGCGGCGGTTCCGGCTTCGGCTTGCGGACCGGCGGCTTGCGTTTGGGCGCGGGCGGCGCGGCATCGGCGGCTTCCGCGTCGGTTCCGTCGGCGGACGCCGCCAGGAGTTCGACGGCTTCCGCGTCGGCCTTGATGACCGCCGCGGAGGGCGCGGCGGCCCGTTCGTTTCTGGCGGTTTCAGGCAGCGGCAGGGCCGGCTGTTGTCCGGCGCGCTCGTTGTCGCGCAGCGCTTCCTCCAGCCGGCGCCGGCGCTTGGCGATGTCCTGCTGCTCCTGCGCAATCTGTTCGTGCCGGCTGCGGCGCGCCTGCCGCCAGGTCTGCCACCGGCCATGGAGAAACGCCAGGCCGCGGCCGGTCTGGCGCGCCAGGATCACCGGATGAATTTCGGCCACCATCGCCACGCCGAGCACCAGCACAGCAGCGCCGGTCAGGGTGGTGCCGACCGTGCCCAGCCAGACCACCAGCCCGCCGTTGGCCAGCAGGTACCCCAGCCGGCCGCCGGGGCTGCCGATGTTCAGGCGCGCGGTGGTGGCTGCCCAAAAGGCCGGCTCCAATTCGACCAGCATGGCACCCGCCAGCAGCATGAGCAGCAGCCACAGCGCCTTGGTCCAGATCCGCCCCTCGCGCTTGAACAGCAGCAGCAGGGCCACAAGCAGCACCGCCGCCGGCAGCGCGTATGCGGCCATGCCCAGGGCCATGAAGACCACAAACGCCGTCCAGGCGCCCACCGGTCCGATAAAGTTCAGCGCCGGCGAATGCGGCGGCATTTTCAGCAGGGAGATGTCACCAGGATGGTAGGACAGCAGGCTCAAGAGCAGCATCGCGGCACAAAAAAGCAGCAGAATGCCCCCGCCCACCCGCCACCCCGAACGCCCTGGCTCAGCCGACATGCCAGGTATTATAGACCCGGCCGACCCTTGCAATCAAGCCTGGGATGCGGGCAAGGGGTTTATGCTTGTACCAAGCCCAGAAGAATCGTTTAATGGTTTATAAGATGGAAGGTTGCTATGGCCTTCCGGCCAGACAGGAGGTCGAGGATGAAGACGGCAAGGCGTCGGGTAGGCACACTGGCCTGCTGACGCTGTTTGGCGGCTTTGCCATCGCCGCGCTTGTCGAGCAGCAGGCAACGTCAATCGCCAGCGAGCCAGCGCCCGCCATCCATCCCGATCAATATCTGAACCTGATGGCACGTTGCTGCAATGATCTACGCCTTGGAACAACTGCTGGTGACCGCGCAGTATATCTACACGAGTGCAAGGGGTCACATCGGAGTGCTCGGAGTCACATCATAACAAATAACATAATCATATTTCCGTCATCCAGTCTCGGTCCTTGCCTGTTGATCGTACTCACCGGTTGAGAATTGCCTGGTAGCACCTCCAGGGTTGGTCCCCGTGCCGCATTCCCTTCCTCATTTCAAAAGCGAGTGTATAACTTCCGCACTTGTTGTCAAGGTAGCCCGCAAGGCAGACCAGGGCAAACGCAAAAACTATAAGAAGTTGGGCGAAATCAGAACGCCGTTGAGCCTCTTCACCCAAACATCAGAACGCCATTGTCATGCCAGGCTTGGGGTTTGTGGGTGCAGGTCAAAAAGACCGAATGTCCCCCGTTCAAGCCCACCGAATGAAAATCCGCAGAGCCGCGCGCTGCGGACCGTAGTTTGTTCTCGGCGGCCGAAAATGAAGCTTGCACTTATCCTAAGTTTTTGGGGGAATGTCGGCCGTCGTTTCTAAGGCTTGAGGGAACCGACTCGCCGTGCCATGACGTGATGCCAGATTGGATCGTCGCTAGGGAAGGGCAAGAACAGGATCGAGCGCTATGACAAGAAAACGCGTTGCGTTGATCAATCCCCGAGTTGAACCGCGGCAGCATATCCCCATCAACCTGCTGACGCTGGCGGGCTTCGTGGATGACATCTGCGATGTACGGGTTTTCGATCCGGAAATTGACGACAAGAGCCTGGCGGACATCAAGGATTTTCAACCGGATCTGCTGGGCTTCACGGCCATGACGCAGACGTTTGCGCGGGCCAAGGAACTCGTCCAGATCCTCCGTAAGGATCTACCGGACCGCCGCTACATTATGGGCGGCATACATCCGACGGTGCTGCCGGATGTCGTGCTGCAGGAGAGCGGCGTGGATGCCGTGGTCGTCGGCGAGGGCGAATATACGCTCAAGGAGCTTATCGAGGACCGGCCGCCAGAGACTATTCAAGGATTACACTACGCGGGTCACGCCAATCCGACGCGACCGCTGATCGCGAACCTGGATGAACTGCCGCTGCCGGCCTATCACCGCATGCCAGACTTCGAGAAATATATGATCCCGCCGGGGACCATCCGCGGCACGTGGCAGAAGCGCGGCACCATCGCGCTGATGAGCGCGCGCGGCTGTCCGGCGCGCTGCATCTTCTGCAACTCCCACATAATGTTCGGGCGCAAGATTCGGCGGCGCTCTGTGAGCAACATGATCTCCGAGATCGAGCTGATCCTGCGGAATTACGGCCGGACGTCCTTCTGGTTCGCCGACGACACCTTCACGCTCCAGAAGGAATGGGTGCGGGATTTCTGCGAGCGGGCCAGCCGCCTCAGCATTACTTGGGGCTGCCAGGTCCGCTCCGACACCGTGAGCGACGAGATGGTGGATTTCCTCAAGCTCGGCGGCTGTGCGCAAGTGGATATCGGCGTCGAGTCCGGCTCCGACCGCGTGCTGAAGCTGCTGCAGAAGGGCACCACGCGCGAGCGGCACCTCAAGGCGTTCGAGATTTTGCGGCGTAAAAAACTGCGTGCGATGGGCACCTTCATCATCGGCACGCCCGGCGAAACCCGGGAGGACGTGATGCTGACGAAGAGCTTGGTCCAGGAGGCGAAGCCGGCGTTCGCCCTCTTCTTCTTCATGATGCCCTACCCCGGCTCGGCCGTCTACGAGATGGCCGAGCAGCACAACCTGTGGCTGCATAAGGATTACACCAAGCTTGGTGTCCAGGACTGTCCGATGATCGCCGACCAGTTGACGGCCGAGGAGCAGATCAAATTGCGCAACGATCTGATCTCCGTCACCAAGTGGCGGAACATGGCCAGCTTCCTGTCGCTTCAATTCATGTGGGGCCTGCTCTCCATGCTTTCGGTCCGCCGAGTGGCGATCTTCCTCAAGACGCTCGGGGCCAAGCGCAACATCTACGACGCGATGTTCGCCTTCGTGCAGGATTTCCGCCTCAACTATTTCCGAAAACATCAACGCCCCGACGCCGCCAGTGCGTCGCCTGCGCCCTGACGCGGCCGGCCGGTTTCAACCCGAAGTCGCGTGTGACGCTGTCGAAATCCATCGTACGCCAGCTGCTCATCAGCGTGCTGCTGCGCGCGGTGGCCGCGACGCCGGCGCTGTCCGGTGTGGCGGGCGGCGGCAGGGCGGACTTACCCTCCGGACTTTCCGCACCTGACCGTAACCGGGCTGCTAACGCGGCTGAACCTTTCCACTCACAACTTCGATTGGACGCCGTGGAACCCACTTAACGAAGCATGGGTTCAAATATCGGTGAGTGGGATGAACCCAAGTCGTATTAAATTCAGCGGTATTTTTGTTGTCATTTTTGCTCGAAATATGCCAGCGCCCCCGCTACACTCCGTCCCGCTGGGGTGGAACAGGGGTTGATGGTGCATAAAATCGTCATTATCGGTGCGGCGGGCCGGATGGGCAAGGCCTTGATCCGCTGCCTGGTGGACCGGGTTGTGCCCGGCGTGCAACTCGCCGGCGCCGTGGATCTCGCGGCTTGTCCCGAGCAGGGGCAGGATGCCGGCTTGGCCGCCGGCGGGCCGTCGGCCGGCCTGCCGATCACCGCCGACCTGGACCGGGCGGCGGCGGGCTGCGACGCGGCCATAGATTTCAGTTTCCATCAGAGCGCGGCCGCCCACGCGGAGCAGTTTGCCAAATGGGGCAAGCCGCTGGTCATCGGCACTACCGGCCTGACGCCGGCCGAGCAGCAAGCCGTCACGCAGGCCGCGCGAATGGTGCCCATCGTGCTCGCGCCCAACATGAGCCTGGGGGTCAATCTGCTGCTGACGCTGGTCCGGCAGACGGCGGCGGCGTTGCGGGGCCGGGGTTTTGACGTGGAGATCATCGAACGTCATCACCGCCGCAAGCAGGACGCGCCCAGCGGTACGGCGCTGGGGCTCGGCGCCGCGGTGGCGGAGGGCTATGGTTGGGATCTGGCCCAAACGGCGGTGCACGGCCGGGCCGGCCTGACCGGCGCACGGCCGGAGCAGCAGATCGGGTTCCACGCCGTGCGCGGCGGCGACTGGGTGGGCGACCATACGGTCATTTTTGCCGCCGAGGGCGAGAGTCTGGAACTGAGCCATCGCGCGACGAGCCGGGCCACCTTCGCGCTCGGCGCGTTGCGCGCCGCGGCGTGGGTGGTGGGCCAGCCGGCGGGGCTATACTCGATGCAGGATGTGCTGGGGCTAGCGCGGCGTTGAGAAACCTTCCGGCGGCGGTGCTGGCTGGCCGGTGACGAGGGCGGGAGGGTAAGGCCTCGATCGAACGGGGATACTGTAGGGGCGTCGCTTGTGCTACTCTGCGAAGTCAGCGGAAGCCGTCTTCGCTACGAAGCACGAGCGACGCCCGCGAGCGTCCTCCCGCTGAAGGATGCCCCTGTATGACTTATTACGGCGGGAGGGCCTTCCGTCTTGGAAAGCTGCGCACGATAAGATAGAAAAAGCACTGAATGTTTGAACCCTGGGCGTAATCGAACCACCGGCAGCGGTCGGGATGGCGGCGGGGTGACGGGGAGACGAAGGAGATGCAGAAAATCAGCATGCCAACGGCCAAGCAAGGCGCGGCGGTCACGAATCCGGCGGCCCAGCGCGCAGCAGGGGTTGCCGGCCCTCCGGGAATACCGCCGCTGCAGTTTTATGTCTGGGAGGACTGGCTGGCGGCGCTGGTCACGTTCCTGATCTCGGGCGGCGTCCTCTTCTACTACATGTCGCCCTCCGTGACCCTGCAGGATTCCGGCGAACTGGTCACAGGTGCCTACCGGTTTGGCGTGCCGCATCCGCCGGGCTATCCGATGTGGGCGTTTCTTGGCTGGGTCTGGCGGCATCTGGCGCCCTGGGGCAATCCGGCCTGGCGCATTTGTTTGTTTTCCGTGGTGACGGGGGCGGCGCTGGTCGGGCTGACAACGGTGCTGATGAAGCGCGTCGTGCTGGTGTTGCTGCGGCACACGAGCTGGTCGACGGAGGTGGAGGAGCCCCTGCGGCGCTGGATGGCGCTGACGATCGGCGTGTCCGTCGGCCTGCTGTTTGCGTTCAACCGGGGCGTGTGGCTCTGGGCGTGCGTGCCGGAGATGCGCGTGCTCAGCGTGTTCATGTTCATGCTGACCGCCTTCGTGTTTTTCCACTGGATGCTGCATCCGCAGCGGCATGGGCTGCTGTACCTGACGCTTTTCATCTACGGGCTGGGGGCCAGCAACCACCAGACGATCCTGGTGATGGCCCCGCCGCTCATGGTGGGCGCGCTGGCCGTCGGGCTGCAGTCGCTGCTGCGGGAATGGCGGCCGCCGATGTCCTTCGGCACGTTCGTGGCCGCCTTTCGCACGTTCTGGGGGCTGACGGCCACCGCGTTCTTCTCGGCAGGAGTCATCTTCCTGATCCGCTACTGGCTGGACAAGGCGCATGAGTCGCACGTGCCGCTGGTGTTGGGCGTGCTCGCCCTGCTGGCGGGGTTGGTGCTGCTGGTCCTGTTCGGCCAGTTGCGCTGGCTGCAGCGCCGGGTGGCGCTGCTCTGCACGGGCGCGTTTCTGCTGGGCAGCGCCTTCTACCTCTATATGCCCATTGCCGCCTCGACCAACCCGCCGATGAACTGGGGCTTTACGGCGACGCGCGAGGGTTTCCTGCACCACATCACCCGGGGCCAGTATCAGCAGCTTAATTTCGCCAGTCCGTTCAGCGCTGATTTCTGGGCGCAGACCGCGATGTTTCTCCTGTCGCTGGTCAGTCAATATACGCTGGGACTGTGCCTGTTCGCCATCGCCGGCGGCGTGATGCTGGCGCTGTGGTGGAGCCGGTTGAATCCGCGCGGGCGCAGTTGGCTGCTGTTCCTGTGGGCGGCGTTTCTGACCGCGGGATTTCTGCTCATGGCCATCATCAACCCCAACGTGGACCGGCAGAACTGGGAGATCAATATCAAGTTCTTTGCGCCGGCCCACGGCTTTTTTGCCATCCTGATCGGTTGCGGCATGGCCCTGATGCTGGCCGAACTGGCGCGCTCTCCGGGTGTACGGACCTGGGTCCGGTACGGCTGCCTGGCCGCGGCGGTCGTGGCGCCGGTGCTTCTATGGGTCTTTCCGCTGGCCCAGTGCTGGGCCCCAGTAGTGCACCCGCCGACAGCACGTGCGCTGCTAGCGTTCATTCTGCAGGCCCTTGCCATGGTTCTTTCTGCGGGCTGGCGTTTTTATGCCCAGGTGGGCGCCTGCGAAGCCGCGTGCGCGCTGATCTTCGCGGCCGCGCAGTGGGGGTCGGAGCGCCGTTGGATACAACTGTCGTGTTTGCTACTGCTGGCGTTGCCGGTCATCCCCTTTGAGCGGAACTGGGAGAGCTGTGAGAAGCGGAATCACGATTTCGGTTACCAGTTCGGCTTTCGCATGTTCTATCCGGGCGGCGGCTATCCGCCCATGGAACAGGACGCTTTCCTCTACGGCGGCACCGATCCGGGCCGCTTTGTGCCGACCTACATGATCTTTTCCGAGAGCTTTGCCCGGCCGCAGGATCGCTACCAGAGCCCGTACCTGGATCGGACGCTCTGCCGGAACTTCGACCGCCGCGACGTGTATATCGTCACCCAAAACGCGCTGGCGGACAACACCTACATGAGTTACATCCGCGACCACTACGACTTCAGCCGGCCGGATCTGAACAAGCCGGAGACGCTGATGAAGTTCCTGCCCTGGCAGCGCCGCGTCTTTGCCTTCGCTTGGAAATACATGGGGCGGGACAGCACCTATCCGCGCGCGCCCATTCACATCCCCAGCCCGAACGAGAGCAACCAGGCCTTCCAGCAATACATCGGCGACATCCAGGCCGGCCGCATCCCCGCCGGCGCCGATGTGAAGATCGAGAACGGGCGCGTCAGCGTCCAGGGCGTCCAGGGCGTGATGGCCATCAACGGCATCCTGGCCAAATGGATCTTCGATCGCAACAAGGATAAACACGAGTTCTATGTTGAGGAAAGCTACGTCATCCCCTGGATGTATCCCTACCTGTCGCCGTACGGGGTGATCATGAAGATTAACCACGACTCGCTGCCGACGCCGCAGGAACAGCCTAAGTTGTGGGGCGAGATCTGGCAGCGGGATAAGGCCTACTGGGACCAGTTGAGCGCCGAGTTCAAACGCCGGCCCGAATTCATGCGCGACGGCGACGGCCCCAAAGCTTTCAGCAAACTGCGCTCCGCCATCGCCGGCATCTATGAATACCGCCGGATGTTGGACAAGGCGGAATATGCCTACAAGCAGGCGATTGACCTCTATCCGGCCAGCCCGGAGGCCAGCTTCCGGCTCGCCAACATGTATTTACAGATCGGCTTGTTCGATCCGGCCATTGACGTCCTGAAGAAACTGCACGATCTGGATCCGCTCAACGCGCAGATCGTGCGCACCATCGAACAGTTCCAGACTTTCAAGGAGCAGGTCCGGCAGCAGCAAACACAGCCGCCGCCGTCCAAGGTTCAGGCCGTGCAATTGCCCAAGAACCTGCCCATCCAGTGAGCCGCCGTGGGCGGGGCATCCCTGCCCCGCGTCTTTGGGTCCCCGCCCAAGAACCTGCGGCTCCAGCAGGTGCGCGGCGACAGCCATGCGCGCGGTGGTTTCCTCGGGAGCGGAACCGGTAACGGTTCCGGGTGTTACTCCATCATCCGGTCGTAGAAGGCGAGGTAGTCGTCTTTCCGGTGGCTCTCGCGCAATTCCATGGCCTCGCGCGGATGCCGGTTGAGCTGACCGCTGATCATGTAGGGGATGCTGTAGCCCCAGTCGAGCTTCTTGGCCAGTGGCAGGAAGTTCTTCACGATGCACTCGATCACCGGCCGCTGATCGAACTTCGGATTCCGTAAGAAACCCAGCAGCAGTTCCATGGGGCAGTTGCCCGCGCCGCGGCCGAAACCGTTGATGGTCGCGTCAAGCCGGTTGACGCCGAGGATCACCGCCTCGATCGTGTTGGCGAAAGCCAGTTGCTGGTTGTTGTGGGTGTGGATGCCGAGTTCCTTGCCCGTGCCCTCGATGGCCCGCCGGTACAGGTGTACGAGGTCGCGGACCTGCTCGGAGTACAGCGAGCCGTAGCTGTCCACCACGTAGATCACCTCCACCGGGCTTTTCGTCAGCGCTGCCAGGGCCTCGCGCAACTCGTGCTCCCGCACGGCGGAGACCGCCATGATGTTGCAGGTGGTTTCGTAGCCCTTGTCGTGCGCGTCCTGAATCATGTCCACCGCGGTGGGGATCTGGTGGATATAGGTGGCTACGCGGATGCAGTTCAGCACGCTCTGCTCCTTGGGCAGGATGTCCTCGTGGTAATCCGTCCGCTCGGCGTCCGCCATGACGCACAGCTTGAGGTCGGGGTGCGGCTGATCGCCGACCATCCGGCGGAGGTCGTCTTCGTCGCAGAACTTCCAGGGTCCGTGGTCGGCGCGCGAGAACACGCGTTTGGACGCCTTGTAGCCCATTTCCATGTAGTCCACGCCGGCCGCCGCGCAGGTGTCGTACACGGCCCGGACGAACTCGTCGCCGAACTGGTGGTCGTTGATCAGGCCACCGTCGCGGATGGTGCAGTCCAGCACCTTGATTTCCGGCCGGTAGGTGATCCAGGAATTCTTGGGTTCCTCCACTTTTGCGTGCTTTTTAATCGGGCTCATCAGTGCATCCTTTCGCCGGCTGTCCCATGCGCCGCGCGCGGATTGATAGTAAAAAAAGGGCGGCAAGGCACGCCTTATTTCACGCCGCCTTGCCTTGCGCACCCTGCTACGCAGGGTTGCACAAGGCAAGATGGACAGGCCGGGTTGGGACGCAAGGGCGAAATTCCTGTCCAATCCGCTTGATGACCATAAATTCCGAGGTAGGGCGAAGTCTCCGGCTGAGCCGCCGCTTTAACGGCGCTCCCGCCGGCGTTAGGCAACCGCGCCCGGCGGACCGGAAACGAAGCTGGCATTCAACGCCGCTGCGTAGATGCGGCCTCCGGTTGCATGACTGCAAAGCAGCGGGCCGCAACGTCCATGCTGCGTGCCTGGAGACGGCCAGCCACTGATTTCATATTGTTCGACTGGCGGGGGAGGGGTAGTCTCCAATCATGCTTCGGTTGGCAAATGAACGGTAACGCCAACCGGCGATCACGGAAGATGCTTGATGATAGCATCGCCTTGGAACGCGGTAGGAGGCGCCGGCAGGCGGCCGCGTAATCGGCCATGTCGTGAAGTGGGATGGAAGATCACGGAAGCCGGGCAGAATTGTAAGATGTCGTGACCCTCTTTTATAGATGTTTGTAAAATGACAAAGAAAGCCAAAGTTAAGATGTTATTTGCAATGCTACCCATATTCGGGCTTACGCTTGCCTGGTGGAGTTCGGTTCGCGCACGGCATGCTTGCGATTGCCTTCTTGGTGACATTGATCATCCGCCATTCTACTCCATTCGTTTTGCATTATTTCCACAGAAGTGGATTCTGCCCGGGTCACCAAAAGGTCTACTGCCCAGTTGGATAGTGACATATGCTAAACCGAAATCGAGACCTGCCCAAGGGTTTGTCGTCTCTCTCTCGGGGAAGGTCCTTAACACTGGTGTCCCCTTGACCATGCCGAATATCGTTTCTCTAAAGACATCGTTTGATAATTTCATAAGGACTATGGACCAACTGGATCGCGCTCTTCAGCCAGGAATGACTTATTCAAATGTTGTAGATCTTCTAGGGGCCCCAATTGCTATTGGCACGAATGGATCAGTCTTGATTGCCCATTTCATGTTCTCACCACCAACGCTCCCGCATGATTGCCTTACAAATGGCTACAGCATTGAATTCACCAATGGCGTAATAATTCGAAAGAGTCCTACGCTTATGGGTTCAATGTAGCGTACCAGCATTTTCTGGACACTTCAAAGGTGGTAATCATGCGGCCACCTCCTGCCGCAAGCGGCTGCGAGCTTGAGCCGCACTCAAAACGGGACAAACTGCGCGCGACGTGCTATGCTGATTTCCACGCGGCGCGTTCGGCGGACCGCGCGTCCAGCGGGGGAGCGACAGCAAGGGAGCGAACCATGTTCGAGGCCACGGTTTACAGCGGGCGTCGCCGCCGCTTGTGTCAACAACTCAAATCCGGATTGGTGCTGCTGTTCGGCAACGAAGAGGCCCCCCGGAATTCCGATGTGGCGTTTGATTTCCGCCAGGACAGCAATTTCCTGTATTTCTTCGGGCTGGATTATCCCGGGCTGGCGGGCGTCATTGACGTGGATGAAAACCGGGACATCGTGGCGGGCGACGAACTCACCATTGACCAGATCGTGTTCATGGGGCCGCAGCCCACCCTGGCGGCGCGGAGCGCGGCCGCCGGCGTGCAGCAGGTCATCCCCGCCGGCCAGTTGCAGGCCGTGCTGGCGAAGGCCGTGCGGCAGGGGCGGCGCATCCACTTCCTGCCGCCTTATCAGCCGGACGTCAAACTCAAGCTGCTGGATCTGCTGGGGCTGGCGCCGGCTGCGGTACCGACCCAGGCGTCGGTGGAACTGATCCGAGCGGTGGTGGAACAGCGCAGCATCAAGACGGCGGAGGAAATCGCCGAGATCGAGCAGGCGGTGAACCTTTCGGTGGACATGCACCGGGCGGTGATCCGGATGGCCCGTCCGGGGATGCGGGAGGCGGAGTTGGCGGCTGAGGCTCGCCGGTGGGCGCTGGCCGCGAACGGCGACGTGTCGTTCCCGGTGATCCTCACCATCAACGGCCAGATCCTGCACAACAATGACCACAGCCATGCGCTCCAATCCGGGGACATGGTGCTCTGCGATTGCGGGGCCGAAATGCCCTCGCGCTACGTGGCGGATCTCACTACCACGTTCCCGGTGGACCGCCATTTCACGCCCCGGCAGCGGGACGTCTATGCGATCATGCTGGCGGCCTACGACGCAGCCGTCGCCGCATTGAAACCGGGCGTGCGGTTCAAGGACATCCACCTGATGGTTTGCAAAATGATCGCGGCGGGCATGCGGGATCTCGGGCTGATGAAGGGAAACCTCGACGACGCCGTGGCGGCCGGGGCGCATGCGATGTTTTTCCCCTGCGGGCTGGGGCACATGATGGGGCTGGATCCGCATGACATGGAAGAGCTGGGTGGCAGCCACGTGGGCTACGAAGGCCAGCCCAAGAGTACGCAGTTCGGGCTGAAATCGCTCCGCATGGCGCGGCCTCTGCAGCCCGGCATCGTGATGACCGTGGAGCCGGGTGTTTACTTCATCCCCGAACTCATCGACCTGTGGCGCTCCCAGGGAAAGAGCCTGGAATTCATCAACTACGAACAGCTGGAGGCGTACCGGCATTTTGGGGGGCTCCGGACCGAGGAGAACCACCTGATCACCGCCACTGGCGCCCGCCGGCTGGGCGTGCCCAAGCCGCGCACCGTCGCGGAAATCGAAGCGTTGCGCGGCGCATGACATCTTGACATTGACGGCGCCGGGGGCAAATCTTCCACCATGTCGCTCATCACCAGTCTGTGCTCGCTGCCCGGCTTGTGGCGCGGGCTCAGCGAGCACGAGGTGGACCCGGACCCGATCCGGCAGTTCCAGCGGTGGTACCGG
>CAIQIC010000563.1 GCA_903871765.1 uncultured Lentisphaerota bacterium | reverse complement strand
TTTAGAATGATCATGCTATTGATGATGGTGGGGATGTGTGCGGTGGCTGCTGATCAAGCAGGCTGGGACAGCCTCGCCAAATACGAATCGGGCAAGTACTCACCCAATCTCTGCGCACTGGAAACAGAGATCAGGGTTGCGCCTGCGGGCCAGTTTGAGCAGTATGAGGACAAGCTCCTGGCGTTGCTCAATACGCAGAATGCCACTTGCGAGGCGAAGGAATTTGCCTGCAGAATGCTGAGACTGGTGGGTTCGGAAAAATGTGTTCCCGTTCTGGCTGGGTTTCTAGCGGATGAGAAGATGGGACACATGAGTCGCTATACGCTCCAAGGCTTGCCTTTCCCCAGTGTTGATGAAGCGTTGCGAAATGCGCTGGGTAAGACCACGGGGATGCAGAAGGCGGGAGTCATCTCTTCGCTCGGCGTTAGAAAAGATGCGAAATCCGTTCCCCTGCTCAAGCCACTGATGACGGATGCGGACTTGGTCGTGGCCCGTGAGTCGGTTTCCGCGTTGGGGCGCATTGCCAGTCCGGATGCCCTGGAAGCCCTGACGGAAGCCAAGGTTGCGGATAGACTCAAGGCGGCGGTCCTGGAATCGCGGTTGATGTGTGCGGATGCGCTCTTGGCGAAGGGGAAAGTGGATCAGGCGGCGGATGTTTACCGGGGGGTGCTTGGCGCAGGAAATCCCGGGGGAGTCCGGGCTGCTGCCATGATAGGTCTTGCCAAGACCGTGAAGGATGATGCCCTCCCAACGATCCTTGAAATGCTGAAGAGTCAGGACAGCCATTCGCAACGTGCTGCAGGTGCGGCCTTGATGGAAATCAAGGGAGAACATCTATCAAAAGCCTTGGTTGATGTGCTGGGCAGCCTTTCCGCAGATGCGCAGGTCATTGCGATTCATGTCTTGGCTGTGAATGGGACAAAAACCATAACGCCTGACATTGCGAAATTAACAGGCAGTCCGGAAAAGGCGGTGAGGGTTGCCGCCGTTCAGGCGCTGGCCGCGCTAGGCGATGTCTCCGATATCGAACTGCTGGCATGTCTGGCAAAGGAGGGTGGCGAGGTAGGCAGGGTGGTTGTTGAGAGCCTGCGCCGCCGCAGCGGAAAAGGTGCAAGCGAAGCAATCATGAAAGTCTTGCCCCGTGTTGACGCTGCTTCCAGGGCATTGCTGGTAGGCTGCTTGGCGGAGCGGAAAAGCCATGAGGTTGTTGCAGATCTCATAAGCTATGCTGACGATTCCGATGAGAATGTCAGGGTGGAAACGTTCAAGGCGCTGGGCACCTTGGCCCAGGAGAAGGAAATACCTTCACTCATGGGCCTGATGCTCAGAGCCAAGCCTGACCGGGTACGCTTGGCGGCTGAGCGGGCCGTATCCATGGCGAGTGCCAAGGTTGAAGGAGAGGACAGGAAAACTGCGCCGCTTGTCGCCGCCATGAAGGACGCGAAACCCGACGAGCGTGTGAGCCTGTTGCATTGCCTTGGAAGCCTGGGCGGTGGCAAGGCGCTGGACATGCTGCGCGGCAGCATCAGGGACAAGAATGAAAATGTGCAGGAGGCGGCAATCCGCGTCATGGCGGATTGGAAGGATGAAGGAGCGGTTGCGGATCTTCGTGAACTCGCAAAAAATGCGCCGATGGAAAATCTCAAGATCATTGCGTTTCGCGGGCTGGTAAGGATTGTATCGCTTCCAGAAAGCGTGAAGAACAATGCAGGGAATGCGGTTGCTTTGCTGGTGGAGGCAATGAGTATGGCGCCACGGGCGGACGAGAAGAGGCTTGTGTTAGGCGCGCTTTCCGGCATCGCCAGTCTTGCCGCGCTGGATGCGGCACAGAAGTGCATGCCGGACGCTGAACTCAGGACGGAAGCTGAGCTGGCCTGTGTCATGATAGTCAAGCAGTTCAAAAGCCCTGGTCCGGAACGTGACAAGGCGATGGCTGCGCTTAAGAACCTGGCAGAGACAACCCAGGATGAAAGCATCAGGAAACAGGCGATAGCCATACTTGATGCCGCAAAATAACCAATATCGAGACGAACTAACAATGAAACAAACCATGATGCTATTCATGTCAGCTTTGCTGGCAACGGGCTGGGCCCAGGCGGCGGATCTGTCGAAGGTGCCGCAAATGAGCGAGACCAAGGAACAGCGCGACGAGCGCATGCAGTGGTTCCGCGACGCGAAGTTCGGCATGTTCATCCACTGGGGGCCGTGTTCGATCGGGAAAGTGGAGATCGGCTGGGGCCGCAAGGCCAACCGGCCGTGGGACATCAACGGCGTCCAGACCCCGCGCACGGATGACCCGGTCTATGACAACTATTACAAGCAGTTCAACCCGACGAACTACAACGCTGTGGAATGGGTGCGCTTCGCCAAGGAGTCGGGCATGAAGTACATGGTGCTCGTTGCCAAGCATCACGACGGCTTCGCGCAGTTCGCGACCAAGGTCTCGGACTATAACATCATGAACAGTCCCTACGCCAAGGACATTGTCAAAGCCTACGCCGACGCCTGTCACAAGCAGGGCATGAAACTCGGCCTCTATTACTCGACGCGCGATTGGTATCACCTGGATTATCTCGTGGGCGACAACGTGAAATACGACGCGTTCTACCGCGCGCAGGTCAAGGAATTGCTCTCCAACTACGGGGCGGTGGACGTGATGTGGTTCGACCACGTCGGCGGCCGCGACTGGGGCAAGTGGAAGTTCGACGAGTTGTTCTCGATGATGTATCAACTCCAGCCCAAGCTCATCGTCAACAACCGCGCCGCGGCGTTCTGCGGGCCGGACGCGCCGCAGGATCGCGGCCCGGCCACGCCCGAACTGGCGAAGATGGTCAAGGGCGACTACGATACGCCCGAGGGCTTCATTGGCGCGATGAACATCGCCAGTGACTGGGAATCCTGCCTCCATGTCGGGGGGCAGTGGGCTTATGGCGGCGAGGACGGCTTCAAGGGGCCGGAGGATTGCATCAAGATGCTGGTGAGTTGCACCACCGGTGGCGGCAATCTGTTACTCAACTTCGGCCCGCGGCCCGACGGCACGTTCGCCGAGGGCGAAGCAAAGGTCGCTCGCGCCATGGGCGATTGGCTCAAAAAATATGGCGCGGCCATCTATGGTAGCCGCGGCGGCCCGTATCGCAACGGCACTTGGGGCGGCACCTGCCACAAGGGCAACAAGCTCTATCTGCTCGTCTATGAGTGGCCGACCGAAGGCCTCGCCTTCGACCCGCTTCCTAACAAGGTGCTCGCCGCCCGCACGCTGACCGGCGTGCCCTGCACGTTCAAACAAAGTGCCGGGGAATGGTCGGTCCAGTTAGCCAGGAAGGACATGGACACGCCGGTGACGGTGGTTGAGGTGACGCTGGATAAGCCGTTGGAAGGCGGACGCATCATCGGGGAACTGCGCACGCCGCAAGACTATCGGGGTGAGTTCGGGGCGATCCTCAGCGCCGCTGCCAAGCTGGAGATCAGTTCCAGTCTGGGGGGGGGCTGGGATAAGCCGGGGAACCATGCGCGGCTTTTCGCCGGCGAAAGACTGAACGTCGCGTTCCACACACGCGATGAGAAAAACCCGTGGGCCAAGGTGGACCTCGGTGCCGTCAAAACCGTCCATGCCGTGACGATCGAAAACCGCCCTAACGAGCGGCGAACCGAGGGGCTCATCCTGTCCATCTCAGAGGACGGGCAAACCTGGCAGGAAGTCTGGCGCGCCAAGTCCTGGGAAGCCATCTGGACCGTGCCGCTGACCCATCTGGATGCGGGGGTCCAGGTGCCTGGCCGCAAGGTCAGGTTCATCAAGGTGGAAACCATCAACGACACGCCGCGGGGGCTGTTGCTCCAGCGCATCACGGCTTTCGGCCCGAAGTAACGCATACCGGTGAGAGGATCAAGCCATCAAAAGCAGGACCATGGGAACAACGCAGAGACTCTTGTGAGCCCATGAAAACATACCGGATCAGACACTTTTTGCGTTTGGAGTGGCAATGATTGCGACCATCACCCGCCTTCGCGCTGCGGACGCAGCTTTGATGACCATCCCCGTTGACTCGTTGGAACTCATGGAAAAAGAAATGTGCATATCGCAATGACAAGAAAGTTCATCATGTTGTGGGGGATTGGGGCCGTGTTGTTATCGCGGCAGTCGGCGTCGGCAGAGGTTCGCCTGCCGCACCTTCTCGGCGACAACATGGTGCTCCAGCGCGACAGGCCGATTCCGATCTGGGGCTGGGCCAAGCCCGATGAGAAAGTGACTGTCAGACTTGGAAAGTCGTCGGCGTCCGCAACCGTCGGCACCAATGGCCAATGGTCGGTCAAGCTGCCCAAGCTGCCGGCGGGCGGTCCCTATCAACTGACGGTGGCCGGTGTGAATACCCTCACGCTCACCAATGTGCTGATCGGAGAAGTATGGCTCTGCTCCGGCCAGTCGAACATGGAAAAGCCGATCGGCATTCATCCCGGCCAGCAACCGTGTCTCAATTATGAAAAGGAGATTGCCGCGGCCGACTATCCGCAGATCCGTCTGATGGAAGTGCCGCCGGAAAATTCACAGACTCCTGTCGCGGACATCGCCGGTGTCCAATGGCTGATCTGCATGCCGCAGAACATTGTGATAAAACGTGGCGGCGGGCACGGGTATTCCGCCTGTGCCTATTTCTTTGGCCGTGAACTTAACAAGGAACTCAAAGTCCCTATTGGCCTGATTGCCGCGAGCGTCGGCGGTTGCCCGTGTGAACATTTCACTCCGCCATCAGGAGACAGGTGGCTTGGCATGATCAACCCGTTGACACCCTACGGCATCCGTGGCGTGATCTGGTACCAAGGTGAATCAAATCTTGGAAGCAGCCATGCATATTGCATGACATATTTCGAGAAGATGAATAACCTCATCACCGGCTGGCGACAGGCCTGGGGGAATAATGATTTTCCGTTCCTGTTTGTTCAAGTGGCACTGTCCAAATACAACGATGATGTTGAAATGGCGCCGTACCTGTGGGAAGCCC
>CAIQIC010000562.1 GCA_903871765.1 uncultured Lentisphaerota bacterium | reverse complement strand
GAAGAGGCCGTAGCCAACCAACAGCACGCCGACGAGGGTGAACATCAAACCGATTGGCAGACGAATATCGAGACCCATGGCAGTTTCTCCTTACCAGAAGAGGTAGTTGAGGACGACGCACCCGATCAACAGGATCGTGCCGAGCACAGCCGGCCGCTGGTACCACGCCTGCGAGGCGTCCACGACTTTCGGCGTCAGCGAATAGACGAGGCCCTTAAGCTCGTCATCGCTCTTCGTGCGCCGGGTGGCCAGCGAGATGCCGGCCGTCAGCACAAAGCAGGCGATGAAGGCGAAACTCGCGAGCCAGAAGTTCTGCGCCATCGTGGAGGGGAACTCGTAGTAATGAACGCCCAGCCAGCCGCCTTTGCCTTCGGCGATGGTCATGCCATGCACCAGCGCGGAGGTACCGATACCGCCGAGGAGGCCCAGGAACGCGCCCGTGCCGGTACAGCGCTTCCAGAACATGCCGAGCAGGAATGTGGCGAACAACGGGGCGTTGACGAAACCGAACACGAGCTGGATCACGTCCATCGCGTTGTTATACATCCGCGCAAAATACGCGCAGCCGATGGACAGCAGAATGCCGACCACGGTGATGAACCGGCCCATCCACATATAGTGGCTGTCGCTCGGCTCTTTGGGCGTCAACATGACTTCGGCCGCTTTGCCATCCTTGCCGACGATGGTACAGGCGCGGGGTGCATCGAAAATGCGCCGGCGCGCACTCTGGTAGAGGTCATAGGTCCAGACCGTGTTGAACGCGGTGACGTTGCCGGCCATGCCGGACATGAAGGAGGCCAGCAGCGCCGTCAGCGCGAGGCCGAGCAGTCCCGTCGGGCAATACTTCTTTACCAGCGAAAGGATCACGCCGTCGTAGTCGTTCGCTTGAACGGCATCGCGCAGGCTTTCATTGAAGGCCTGCGATGCTTGCGCGTAATTTTTCCCCGTCGCCTGGAGCGCCTGCTTTGTGGTTTGCGCCTTGGTTTCGGCGGTGGCGACTTCGTCAGGGGCCGCGGTGCCTTTGCGCTTCACCGCCTTCAGCTCCGTCTTGGCCTCGGCGGCGCTGGCTTCGGCCGCTTTCACCTGCGCAGCGGCGGCCACCACCGGCGCGACCGCGTCAGCCTTGACGAGCGCAACCACCTTCTCCTTGCTCATTTTCATGCCAATCGTAGCGCTGACCTGGGCGAAGGCGACGTCGGTATCCTGCACGGTCGCCTTGGTCAAAACTTGGATGGCGGCGGCGAATTTGTCGGAGTCAATGGGCGGCGGGGGCAGCCGGTATTGCTTGCCGGGCATGGACGCCAGCGCAATGGCCAGCAAGCCGGGCAGAATCACCAACACCGGGAACAGCATCTTGGGCACGGCGGCGACGAGCGGCGTGTTGCGCGCCGCGGTCATGTTCTTCGCGGCCATCGCGCGCTGGACGACCAGGAAGTTCGTGCACCAGTAACCGAAGCTCAGCACGAAGCCGAGGCCGAAGACCATGGCGAACCAGTCCACGCCCATCGGATTGCTTTCCGCTCCGGCCATCAGCGGCTGCCACGCGCTCGTCCACGCATTGGCCGCATAGCTTTCACCGATCGGTTTCAAGGCCAAGGCTGCCGGATTTGCGGCCACGCCTTGCAGCGTATGCCGCACCGCGTCCCAGCCGCCCGCGTCGCGGAGGCCGAGGTAGACCACCGGCGCGAAGCCGAGCACGATCATGAAGAACTGCAGCACCTCGGTGTAGATCGCCGAGGTCAGGCCGCCCTTGAGCACATAGATCAGCACCACGAAGGAGCAGATCCAGAGCGCGAGGTGATAATTCCAGCCGAGCAACTGGTTGAGCAGCTTCGCCAGCGCGTTCATCGAGATGCCGGACGCGAACACGGTCATTACCGCGAACGCCACCGAGTTCAGCGTGCGGACGCGTTCGTCGAAGCGCATCTTCAGGTATTCCGGCACCGAGCGCGCCTTGCTGCCGTAGTAGAACGGCATCATGAACACCGCGAGGAACACCATCGCCGGGATGGCGCCCACCCAGTAGAAGTGCGCCGTGGCGATGCCGTACTTCGCGCCGCTCGCCGCCATGCCCACCAGCTCCAGCGCGCCGAGGTTGGCGGAGATGAACGCCAGCCCCGTCACCCAGGTCGGGATGCTGCGCCCGGAGGTGAGGAAGTCCGACGACGTCTTCATGTAGCGCTTCAGCGCAAAGCCGATGCCCACCACGAAGGCGACGTAGATTGCCAGAATCGAATAATCCAACCAGCCCAACGTGATTGCCTGCACGCGCCTCCTCCTCTCTTACATCCACCATTGAAACGGAACAGTCATCCTAAGAGTTACCCGCCAGCCCGCCAAGCCAAAAACCCGGGGATTCGCATTTTGGTAGATCGGGGCGATCTGTCCCCGGAGCGGAACGTGTAAACGTTCCGGTAAAACCCGGAACCGTTACCGGTTCCGCTCCAGGAGAAACCATAATGAGATCTGCTGGCAAAAACCACCCCATGCTTACAGCCCCGGCAGGACCTTGACGCCCTCGACCACGCGGCAGACGTGCACGGCGAACGCTCCGGCGAAATCGGGCCGGCTGCGCGGATAGCCCGCCGCCACGGCCGCCTGGAGCGCCGGCACGGCCTTGGCCTGCACCAGCGCGCCCGCCGCGCCCTTGTCGCCGCCGCCGAGCATGCGCTCGCCGAGCACGCCGGGCACGCTGCGGGCGAGATCGCACATGGTTTCCAACTCGGGACCGGAAATCTTGTAGTCGTCGCGCAGGCCGAGGCCGTCCTCGCGGAAGATGCGGCCGACGGTCTTCACGTCACCCTTCTTCCAGGCCTTGAGCATCTGGTAAAAGCGCTGCTGGGCGAAGTAGATGTACTTCAGCCGCTCGCACAGCGCGGGATGCGTCGGGCCGAAGCGCTCCATGATCTTGCCGTACAGCCGCTCATCCCGCACGTCGGCCAGGCATTCAATGCTGAATTCCTTGCCGGCCAGCGCGGCCAGTTCGTCGCATTCCGCGCGGCGGAGCTTGTAGGTGGATTTCTCCAGGCCCGGCCGGACGGTGCCGGTGTCGAGGCTGACGATACGAAAATCCATGGCGCCCTGGCCCAGAGGGACGTATTTGATCGTGCGGTTCTTCGGGTTGTAATGGGTGCCCATGCCGTCCTTGGCAAAGTAGATCATGATCTGATCAAGCTTGCCGCAGGGCGAGCCGATGTAGTCGTTCTCCACCGCCTGCGCCAGGTCCACCGCCTGCAGGCCGTCCTTGATCCGGAGGCCGTTGACCTCGAGCACGGTGAGCATGAGGTTGATCGTCAGCGAGGCGGAGCGCGACATGCCGCCGCCGGGGATGTTGCCCCACAGCACCGCGTCAAACCCCTTCGTCAGCTTGAAACCCGCGCGCTGGAGGATGAAGTCCACCCCGTACGGGAACCGCGCCCAGGTGTCGGCGATCGCCGCCGACTTCGGCGGCGGCACCTGGCCGGGCTGGAACTCGACCACGCCGTCCTGGGCGAAATTGCCGCTGAACATGCGGACGCGGTCGGTGCCGTTGGGCCGGTAGGCCAGCCAGATGAAGCGATCGGTGCCGACGCCGAAGAGCTCGGTGCCGTTGTAGTCGCCGTGTTCCACGCCCAGGCAGAAGCGCGACGACGTGCGCCGGATTTTTCCGCCGGCCACCTGGAGGCCGGCCTGACGCGCAAGCCGGGCGAGTTCTTTGCGGGCCTGTTGATCCATGGTTGATTTCATGCGCTCTTCACTCCGTGATGCTTCCCGCGTCCCCGCCCCGGCGGCCTGGATGCCGGCGCCGGATGGGGACCAAAAGCCGGCATCCTAGAGCTTCCGGACGAGGTCGCCAACAAAAATCATGTGCAGCGGTTCGTTGTTGACGCGCCGGCCGGTTCCACTCCATATTTCGGTTTTGGAAACACCCATGGATCTTTCGCAGGCATTGACACCCGAAGCCATTGTGCTGGGGCTGAAGGGCAGTACCAAGGTCGCCGTGATCGAGGAAATGGTGGATCGGCTGGTCGCCGCCGGCCGGATCAAGGACCGTCAAGCCGCGCTGCAGGCGATCATGGAGCGCGAGCAGAAAATGTCCACCGGCATGCAGCATGGCATCGCCATTCCCCACGGCAAGACCAACACCGTGGACGACCTGGTCGCCCTCGTCGGCATCAAGCCGGAGGGCATGGATTTTGCCTCGCTGGACGGCCAACCCGCGCGCATCTTCGTGCTGACCCTGTCGCCCGAAAACCGCACCGGCCCGCACATTCAGTTCCTCGCGGAGATCAGCCGGCAGCTCAACGATCCGCAGATCCGCGAGCAGTTGTTGCAGGCCTCCGCGGTGGGCGAGGTGTTCCAGCTCCTGACCGGTGACCGGGGCCGCTGAACCCTGGCCCGCCGCGACCGGCCACCCGCTTGCGCCCCGGCCACCGT
>CAIQIC010000561.1 GCA_903871765.1 uncultured Lentisphaerota bacterium | reverse complement strand
GGCGTGCCGTCTTTTTCATAGCGTTGCGCGGCCTCGAAGATGCTGACTTCATCGCCGGTCGGCACATGCCGCGTCCAGCCGCCCTCGCGCTCGACCAGGCGGTTGCGGAGGCGGACGTTCGCGAACGTGCCGCGCACCATGACTTCGTGGTTGCCGCGGCGCGCGCCGTAGCTGTTGAAGTTCGCGGGCGCGACCCCGTGCGCGATCAGATACTGCCCTGCCGGGCTGTCCTTCGGAATCGAACCGGCGGGCGAGATGTGATCGGTGGTGATGAAGTCGCCGAACACGCCCAGGCAGCGCGCGGCGGCGAGATCCGCCGGCGGCGCGGGCTGGTCGGCCAGGTCGCGTACGAACGGCGGCTCCTGCAGATAGGTCGAGGCCGCGTCCCACGCATAGACTGGCTCCGACTTCACCGCGATCTTGTTCCACATCGGATTCGATTCGGCGACGTGTGCGTAGAGTTGACGATAGACGTCGGCGTTCTCTGCCAGCGGCAGCAGCTCGTGGATTTCGTCCTCGGTCGGCCAGATGTCTTTGAGGAAGACCGGCTGACCCTGCGCGTCGTGCGCGAGCGGTTCCTGGTCGAGGTCAATCAGCATCGTGCCGGCGAGCGCGTAGGCAACGACCAGCGGCGGCGAGGCAAGGAAGTTCGCCTTGGCCTGCGGATGGATGCGGCCCTCGAAGTTACGGTTGCCGCTCAGCACGCTCGCGGCGACGAGGCCGCCGGCCTTGACCGCGGCCTCGATCCGGGGAGCGAGCGGGCCGCTGTTGCCGATGCACGTCGCGCAGCCGTAGGCGGCCACGTGAAAGCCGAGCTGCTCGAGGTACGGCAGCACGCCGGCCGCCTGCAGGTAGGCGCTGACCACGCGCGAACCGGGCGCGAAGCTGGTGCGGACAAACGCAGGCACCCGGAGGCCGCGTTCCACGGCCTTCTTCGCCAGCAGGCCGGCGGCCAGCAACACGTGCGGATTCGAGGTGTTGGTGCAGCTCGTGATCGAGGCGATGACCACCGCGCCGTGCGTCAGCGTGCTGCCGCCGGCGAGCGGCGCGGTTGCGCGGGTCTGCTCCGCCGTCAGGCCGTAGCCACGCTCCTTGACCGGCGCGGTCAGCGCCTGGCGCAGCGCGCCCGGCACCTCGCCCAGCGGCAGCCGGTCGTGCGGGCGCTTCGGCCCGGCGATCGCCGGCGCGATGCCGGTCAGATCAATCTCCACCACCGCGTTGAACAGCGGCTCCGCGCCGCCGTTGTGAAACAGGCTCTGCGCCTTGAGATAGCGCTCGACCAGGTCCATCTGCGCCGCGCTGCGGCCGGTGGCGCGCAGGTAGCGCAGCGTCTCGTGGTCCGTCGGGAAGAAGCCCATCGTCGCGCCATATTCCGGCGCCATGTTCGCCACCGTCGCGCGCTCGGCCAGCGTCAGCCGGTCGAGGCCCGGCCCGCAGAATTCGACGAAGTGGCCCACGACCCCCTGCGCGCGCAGCCGCTGGGTCACCGTCAGCGCCAGATCGGTCGCCGTCGCGCCCGCCGGCAGCGCGCCGGTCAGCCGGACGCCGGTGACCCTGGGCGTCGTGAGCGGGACCGGCTGGCCGAGCATCGCGGCCTCGGCCTCGATGCCGCCGACGCCCCACCCCAGGATGCCGAGCCCGTTGATCATCGTGGTGTGCGAGTCGGTGCCGACCAGCGTATCCGGGAACGCGACCGTGCGGCCGGCGTGGTCCGGCGCGGTCATCACGCCGCGCGCGAGATATTCCAAGTTGACCTGGTGGCAGATGCCGACGCCCGGCGGCACGATGTTGAGCCGGGTGAACGCGCCCTGGCCCCAGCGCAGGAAGTTGTAGCGCTCGCTGTTCCGGGAAAATTCCCGGACGAGATTCGCCTCCAGCGCGCCCAGCCGGCCGCATTCGTCCAGTTGTATCGAGTGATCAATCACCAAATCCACGGGGATCCGCGGCTCGACGGCGCGGGGGTCGCGTCCCCGGCGTTGCAGCGCGCCGCGCAGCGCGGCGAGGTCGGCGACGCACGGGACGCCGGTGAAGTCCTGCAGCAGCACGCGCGCCGGCAGGAACGGGAATTCGAACTCCGCGGCGGCGGGCGTCCAGCGGGCAAGCGCCAACGCGTGCTCGTCCGCGAACGCCGGGTGGCCGAGGTTATGCAGCACCGCGGCGAGCAGGATGCGGATCGAGAACGGCAGCCGCGCCAGCGCGACGCCCGCCGCCTGTTCCAGCGCCGGCAGGCTGACATAATCCACGCTGGAGCCGTCGGCCAAGGGCAAGGTCCGGCGCACCGTCTGGAGGAGCTGCATGGTTTATTCCTTGGGCTCTTTGAACAACTTGCGGATCGAGGCCGCCGGCACGCACAGCTTGACGATCATCTGCAGATGGTCGTGCGGTCCGTGCTGCGGGTTGGTATAGAGGTCCTGCGTGGTGGCGACCATACCCACCGCCGCCCCGGCGCTGTTGAGTACCGGCCCGCCGCTCGACCCGACGGCATAGTCGGCGGTGATCTGCATGCGCGGCACACCTTTGTCGAGGCAGTAGCGCGCCACCGCGCCCTGCGTCAGCACATAAAACAGGTTGCCCGGATGGCTGAGCACCGCCACGGGTTCGCCCACCTCGGCCACGTCGAGCGCGAGCGGTGTCAGGTTTTCGGCGGTCGTGCGGAAGATCACCACGTCATCACGCTCGCTGGCGGCGAGCACCTCGGTCACGGGGAACACGCGTTCGTCACGCGTTGCCACCGCCATCGCCACCGTGTTGCTGGCGGTGAACGCATGGTAGTTGGCCACGCAGACGCCGTCGGCGGTCAGCGGAAAGCACGTCGAGGGATTGAGGTGCAGCCGTTGGCACTTGTCGCAGAGGTAGAGCTGACAGTGCACCAGCACGCTCGCCTGGGCGCGGCGATAAATTTCCGGCGGCGGCCGCGGCTTCCGCGGCGACGCGGGCCGACGGAGCTCGCATGAGGTCCGCGCGAGTTGCGCGCGCAACAGCTTGAGGGGCGTCAGTTTCCCGGCGTCCTGCAACTGCTGCATCTGCCGGGTTAGCGACTGGAGCAGCGCCCGGTCGTCCACATAGCCGGCCTCAGCCCCGGCCGACCGGTTCGGCGCACACAGCAGCAGCGCCGCCCACATGGAAAGCCAACGATTCATTGTCATCGCTCTGGCCGCCCGGCCGGAGACGGGCAGAATGTACGCGAACGGCGCGGCGAAGGAAAATCATTTTGCGCGGCTGGAAAAAGATTGCGCCGGGCGGCCGTATAGGTTCTATTAGCCTCCCGACCGCGCGAGCCCGGCCGCGCGCGCTGCAACCCGAGCGGACAACGATGGCCAAATACATTTTTATCACGGGCGGCGTGGTGAGTTCCCTGGGCAAGGGCTTGACCTCGGCGTCGCTGGGCCGGCTGCTGATCGGCCGCGGGCTGAACATTCGCATGCTGAAGATGGACCCGTACCTCAACGTGGACCCAGGGACCATGAGCCCGTACCAGCACGGCGAGGTGTACGTGACCGACGACGGCGCGGAGACCGACCTCGACCTCGGCCACTACGAACGGTTCACCGGCCAGCCGACCTCGAAGAAGAGCAACTTCACCGCGGGCCGGATTTACTGGGAGGTGCTGCGCAAGGAGCGGCACGGCGACTACCTGGGCGGGACGATCCAGATGATCCCGCACATCACCGACGAGATCAAGCTGCACATCCGCGCGCTGGACGAAAAGGGCGTGGACGTGATCCTCTGCGAGGTCGGCGGCACGGTCGGCGACATCGAGGGGCTGACCTTCCTGGAAGCCATCCGCCAGATCGGGCTGGAGGATGGCCGCGACAACGTCATGTACATCCACCTCACCTACGTGCCGTTCATCAAGGCCGCGGGCGAGGTCAAGACCAAGCCGAGCCAGCAGAGCGTGGCCAAACTGCGCGAAATCGGCATTGCGCCGGACGTGCTGATCTGCCGGAGCGAGGTCCAGCTGAGCGACGACGTGCGCAAGAAGCTGTCGCTGTTCTGCAACGTGCCGTTCAACGCGGTCATCGAGGAGCAGGACGTCCAGCACACGATCTACGAGCTGCCGCTGGTGCTTTCCGAGCAGGGGCTCGACGAGCTGATCATGGTCCACTTCCGGCTGGCCCGGCCGCCGGCGAAGCTGCAGGCGTGGCGCAAGCTGGTGGACACCATCGTGCACCCGGAGGGCACGGTGCGCATCGCCGTGGTCGGCAAGTATTCGGAATTGCAGGACGCCTACAAATCCATTTTCGAGGCCATCCACCACGGGGGGCTGGCGCACCGGCACCGGGTGGAGATCGTCAAGTTGGCGGCGGAGGAACTGGAGTCCGCCCGGGGCCTCGACACGCTAGCCACGGTGGGCGGCATTCTGGTGCCCGGTGGCTTCGGCGAACGCGGGATCGAGGGCAAGATTGCCGCGATCAAATTCTGCCGCGAAAACGGCATCCCGTTCTTCGGCATCTGCCTCGGCCTGCAAATGGCGGTGATCGAATTCGCGCGCCACGTCTGCGGCCTGGAGGGCGCGCACACCACCGAGGTCAACCCGCAGGCGCCCCACCCGGTGGTCTGTCTGATGGCGGAGCAAGAGCAGGTGCAGGACCTGGGCGCGACCATGCGGCTGGGCGCCTGGCCCTGCAATCTGCGCCTGGGTTCGCGCGCCGCGGAAGCCTACGGCGGCAGCGCGTGCATCAGCGAGCGGCACCGCCACCGCTACGAAGTCAACAACCGCTACCGGGCCCAACTGGAGGCCCGCGGCCTGGTGCCGTCCGGCATTTCGCCCGACGGCAAGCTGGTGGAGATCGTCGAACTGCAGAAGCACCCGTGGTTCCTGGGCTGCCAGTTTCATCCGGAATTCAAGTCGCAGCCGCTCGCGCCGCATCCCTTGTTCCAGGCCTTTGTCGGCGCGGCCATTCACCGCCAATATCCGCTGATCGCCGAAAGCTGAAGGATGAAGAGCGACCCCAAACGGGCTTTGATTGCGCTGGAGGACGGGACCGTCTTTGCGGGCCGGGCTTTCGCCGGCGCGGGCGAGGCGTTCGGGGAACTGGTGTTCAACACCTCCATGACCGGCTACCAGGAGATTCTGACTGACCCCTCTTACCACGGCCAGATCGTCACCCTCACCTATCCGCTCATCGGCAACTACGGCGTCAACGTGGAGGATGCCGAGTCCGCCCGTCCGCGCGCCGCCGGACTGATCGTCGGCGAATGCAGCCGCATCGCCAGCAACTTCCGGCACACCCAGACGCTGCCGCACTATCTCGCGCAGCACCGCATCCTCGGCGTGGACCACGTGGATACACGCGCCATCACGCTGCACATCCGTTCGCTCGGTGCCATGAAGTGCGTCATGAGCACCGTGGATCCCGACCCGGCCAGCCTGGTGCAGAAAGCCAAGGATTCGCCCGGGCTCGTCGGCCGCGACCTGGCCACCGAGGTCAGCACCGACCAGCGGCTCACCTGGACCGACCCCGGCCACGGTTTTGGCGCGCCGGCAGCCGCGGCTCCGCCGCGTTTCCGCGTGGCCGCGCTGGATTGCGGCATGAAGATCAACCAGCTCCGCCTGATGGCGCGGCGCGGCTGCACCATCGAGGTCTTCCCGGCCGCGTCCACGGCCGACGAGATTCTCGGCACCCGGCCCGACGGCTTTTTCATTTCCAACGGACCCGGCGACCCGGCCGGCGTGCCGCAGATCGTCCGCACGGTCGCGGAGGTCATCGCCACCGGCGTGCCGACCTTCGGCATCTGCTTCGGCCACCAGTTGCTCGGCCAGGCGTTCGGCGGCCGGACCTTCAAGCTCAAGTTCGGCCATCGCGGCGCCAATCAGCCGGTGATGGACCTCACCACCCGCCGGGTGGAGATCACCTCGCAAAACCACGGGTTTGCCGTGGATCTGGCGTCGCTGCCCGACGAGGTCGAGACGACGCACATCAATCTGAACGACCGGACCAGCGAGGGCCTGCGGCACAAAACGCTGCCGGTGTTTTCCGTGCAATACCACCCGGAGGCCGCGCCCGGCCCGCACGACGCCGCCTATCTCTTTGACCGCTTCATCACGTTGATGGAGCAACAACCGAGGCCAGCAACCAGGAGACCAGCATGACCGCATACTTCCCGGACGTCAAGCAGCCCATCGCCTACGAGGGCCCGCGGAGCCGCAAGCCCCTCGCCTTCAAGTGGTACAACCCCGAGCAGAAAATCAACGGCGTCACGATGCGCGAGTTCTTGCGCTGTTCGATCGCCTACTGGCACACGCTCTGCGGCACCGGCGGGGACCCGTTCGGGCCCGGCACCAAGTGTTTCCCGTGGGACGCCGCCAGCGATCTGGCGAGCCGCAACCTGGCGCGGCTGGACGCCGCCTTCGAGTTCTGCACCAAACTCGGCGTGCCGTTTTACTGCTTCCACGACACCGACGTCGTCGGCGACGGCACCGTCTTCGAGATCGAAAAACGCCTCGCCGCCATCATCCCTGAAATCAAGGCGCGCCAGCGCGCCACGGGCGTCCGGCTCCTCTGGGGCACCGCCAACGTCTTCTCCAACCCCCGCTACATGAACGGCGCCGCGACCAACCCCGACTTTCTCGCCGCCGCCCACGCCGGCGTCCAGATCAAGAACGCCATTGACACGACCATCGCGCTCGGCGGCAGCAACTATGTCTTCTGGGGCGGCCGCGAAGGCTACATGACCCTGCTCAACACCGACATGCGGAGCGAGAAGGAGCACCTCGCCCGGATGCTCACCATGGCCCGCGACTACGGCCGCCGGCAGGGCTTCAAGGGCACCTTCCTCATCGAGCCCAAGCCCAAGGAGCCCACCAAGCACCAGTATGATTTCGACACCGAGACCGTCGTCGGCTTCCTGCGCCACTACGGCCTCGATAAAGACTTCAAGCTCAACATCGAGGTCAACCACGCCATCCTCGCCGGCCACACGTTCCCGCACGAGCTGCAATGCGCCGTGGACGCCGGCTTGTTCGGGAGCATTGACGCCAACAAGGGCGATTACCTCGCCGGCTGGGACACCGACGAGTTCCCGACCAACGTCACCGAGGTCACCGAAGCCATGCTCGTCATCCTGCCGGCCGGCGGTTTCGGCCGGGGCGGCGTCAATTTCGACGCCAAGACCCGCCGCAACAGCACCGATCTAACCGATCTTTTCATTGCCCACATCAACGGCATGGACACCTTTGCCCGCGCCCTGCTGGCGGCCGACCGCATCCTGAAGCGTACCCCCTACCTCAAGCTGCGGCAGACGCGTTACGCCTCGTTCGCTTCCGGCGAGGGCAAGAAGTTCGCGGATGGCAAGCTCAAGCTCGAAGACCTCCACGCCATCGCCGCCAGGCATGGCGAGCCCAAGCAAAGCAGCGGCCAGCAGGAACTCTTCGAACAGATCGTCAGCAACAACATCTGAGGCTGAACGTCGCCGGCACCTTCAACCGGCCGGCGGGCGCGGATGCGGAGCCGACTGGCGTTTCCGGCAGCCGGCCGGCGGGGTGGCATCGGCGCGCCGGATGGCGGCAGTGCCGAATTGCCGTCGAATCCGGTCCACGGCGCGGCTGAGCGCCTCGACGCGCTGGGGCGCCCCGGCGTTGGCGTCAAACAGCGCCAGTTGGCCGGCGGGCCGGCGGGTCAGTTTCCCCACCCCGCAGCCGATGAGGCGCACCGGAGCGCCCAGTTGCTCGGCCGCCAGCAATCGGTGCGCGGCGGCGCGCAGGCGCACGTCGTCGCAGGCGGGCGGGTCCAGCGGCTGCTGGCGGGTGATAGTCTGGTAATTCTTCCAGCGCAGCTTGAGCCGGATCAACCCGGCGTACTTTCCGGCCGCGCGCAGCCGCCGGCCGACGTCGTCGGCCAGGTCGCTCAGGACACACGCCAGCGTCTCGGCCTCGCGGCAATCCTCCAGAAAGGTATGCTCGCGCGAGATCGTCAGGTCCTCCCCGTCCAACTCCAGCGCGCGGTCATCCTCGCCGCGGGACAGCCGCTGGAGGGCGGCGGCGACCGGCCGGCCGAGCAGAGCAGCCAGCCGGCGGCCGTCCGCCTGTTGCACGTCCCCGATGGTGCGCAGGCCGGCGCGCTCCAGCTTTTCCCGGGTCACCCGGCCGACACCCCAGAGCTTGTCGACCGGCAACGGCGCGAGGAAGTCGCGCACGGCCGCGGGCGCCGTGGGGACCACGGTCAGTCCGTCGGGTTTGTGCAGATCGCTGGCCAGCTTGGCGAGGAACTTGTTGGGCGCGACACCCACGGAGGCGGTGAGGCCGGTTTCCCGGCGGATGACCGCGCGGAGCTGCGCAGCGATCTCCGGCCCGGTGCCGTACAGGCGCCGCGCCCCGGTGACATCGAGAAAAGCCTCGTCCAGCGAGAGGGGTTCGACCAGCGGCGTAAACCGCTCGCAGAGGGCGAAGATGCGCCGGGAGACCTGGGCGTAGCGCGCCATGCGCGGCGGCAGAAAAACCGCGTGAGGACAGCGGCGCCCGGCCTCGCGCGCTGGCATGGCGGAGTGGATGCCGTAGCGCCGGGCTTCGTACGAGGCGGCGGCCACCACGCCCCGCTGGTCCGCCGGCGCGCCGACGACCACCGGCCGGCCGCGCAGTTCCGGATGGTCGTGCTGCTCGACGGCGGCGAAGAACGCATCCATGTCCACGTGCAGAATCGTCCGGTGTCCCATGGCCGGCAGTATAGCGCGGAACGCGGCGGGGCGGAAGCGGCGCGCGCGGCGCGCAGGACGCAGGGCCCTTCAGCGGGGCGCGTTTGGCCGCGCGACGCGTTGGCGCCGGTGATCGTTTCCAAAATTACGCCTTTGCTATTCCAGCCGCCTGCGCTAGAATCAATTTTAAGACGCGAGCGCCAGTATGAAAGCGGCCTTGAAATATGCCATCCTGGGCGACATCCACGGCAATGTGGAGGCGCTCCATGCGGTGCTGGAAGATGCGAAGGCCCAGGGCGCGACGCGTTTTGCCTGCGTCGGCGACATCGTGGGCTATAACGCCAATCCCGTCGAATGTCTCGAAATCATGCGCGAGCTGAAGTGCGCCATCGTGCGGGGCAATCACGACCATTACTGTTCCATGGACGAAGTGTTGAGCGGCTTTCATCCGATGGCGGCTGACGCGGTGGACTGGACGCGCAAGCAGCTTTCCGCGGAACAACGGCAGTTTCTCCACAACCTGCCTTACGTGGCGCCGGTGGAAACCTTCACCATGGTCCACAGTACGCTGGACATGCCCGGCAACTGGGGCTACGTGTTCGAGGCCCTGGAGGCCGAGGCCAGTTTCACGTACCAGCGTTCCACGGTTTGCTTCTTCGGCCACACGCATGTGCCCCTGGCGTTCGAGAAGTTCGACACGGTGCGCGGCGGGCTTTATTCCAAAATAAAGGTCCAGCTCGGACGGAAATATTTCATCAACGTCGGCAGCGTCGGGCAGCCGCGCGACGGCGATCCGCGCGCAGCCTATGCACTTTTCGACTTGATGCAAAACGGGATCGAGCTGCGCCGCGCGCCCTATGACATCGCGGCGGCGCAGGAAAAAATCCATCGGGCCGGTCTGCCCGGTCGCATGGCCGCCCGGCTGGCCGTGGGGCGTTGATCATCAACCGGAACAGGAGTGCTTTCATGAGCATGTTGCGTCCTATCGTTCTGGCGCTGGGCCTGCTGGCCGGTGCCGCCGCCCAGGGCCAAATCGAGGTCTTTCTGCGCCTGGGGCACAAGCAATACCTGCTGGGCGAAGCCGTCACCGCGGAAGTGGAAATTCGCAATCAATCCGGCGCGCCGCTCATCTTCGGCGGCACCAACCGGAACGCCCGCTTTGCGTTCGACATCGAAACCGATTCCGGCCCGCTGGGTACCGCGCCGGTTGAGCCGCCGTTGGCCGCCGTGGTCGTCGCGGTCGGACAGCCGGTGACCCGCCCCGTGGATCTCCAAACCCTCTACGCCCTCCATAACCCCGGCCGCTACAAGGTGCGCGCCTGCGTGGAATGGGGCGAAAACAACTACTGCTCGGCGCGCAGTTTCCTGCAGCTCGTCACCGGACCCGAAGTGGCGCAGCTACGGTTCAGCCCGTCCGGCGTGGCAAGCCAGCTCGTCAAATACAGTCTGCGCGTCCTGACGCGCAACGACGACGATGTCCGCGAGCAACGCCTCTTCTTCTGCCGGGAAAACCAAACCACCGGAGCGCGCGAGGCCGTCGTGGATCTGGGCCCGTCGCTGCGGTATTATGATCCCGTCATGCAACGCGACCGCGCCGGCCGGATGCACATCCTGCACAACTCCGCGCCCCACCGCTTCGCCTACAGCATCGTGTCCGCCGACGACCGGCTGCTGAGCCAGGAGTATTTTGCCGCGGACGTCCAGATGCCGCAGATGCTCAACAACGACGGCACGATCACCGTCCGCGGGCGGGCCTGGCGCGGCGGCGAAGACCGCCGGGCCCCCGAACTGCTCCGGCCCTGACGCGCCCATCACCGCATGCGCCAGGACAACACCAGCCCGGCGGCGAGGAAGACGATGTCGGGCAGCCAACCGGCCACCGCCGGGGCCAGCGTACCCTGCTTGCCCAGCGCTACGCCGACGTTGACCAGGATATAG
>CAIQIC010000560.1 GCA_903871765.1 uncultured Lentisphaerota bacterium | reverse complement strand
TGTATGCCAGGGATATTGGCGTGCGGTGGCTGTATCCGCTGTATTTCCGTTGGGACGAGGTTCAGCGGGATCGGTCCCAGGCGCGCTACGACTGGTCGCATCCCATGAAGGGGGGGCCTTCCTACGACCAGCAGATGGCGGATGTCCCGGCGGATATGCACATCATCGGCAGCCTGCTCAACACCGACGCCGATGCGCGCGAGCCCCGCCCCAGCTATGTCCCGGCCAACGTCGGGCCATGGGTGGCGTTCGTCAAGGCGACGGTCGCGCGCTATAACGGCGACGGCGTGAACGACATGCCCGGACTGCGGTCGCCGATCAAATACTGGCAGGTGGGCAGCGAGCCGGAACTGGGCTGGAATTACCACCGGTTGCTGGAAATCACCTATCGCGCCATCAAGGAGGCCGATCCGCAGGCCCAGGTGGTCACCTGCTCGGGGATGTGCGGCCCCGGCCTCGGGGACGATATCAAGGATTTCTGCCAGCCTTGCTATGAGGATTATATACGCCCCCTCAGCGGACCGTGCTTCGACGTCTTCGACCTCCACTGGTATCCGAATGCCCGGGCCGATTACAAGCGGTTCAAGGCCGTTTACGACTACTGGCGCGGAGTGCTCGACGCCAAAGGTTTCCAGCAGGTGCCCATCTGGAGCACGGGCATTGGCACCTACAGCGGCACGCCGAAAGTGAAGATCTTTGCCCATCCCGGCGAGCCGGTTTATCATTCCGAGGAATTTCAGGCCGCGGACCTCCTCAAGCAGTACGTCTATTACCTTGCGCTCGGCGTCAAAAAAATCTTTCTGGCCATGGGGATGAAGGAAGCCGGGGGAAAAGACTCGGACCTCCCGGGGAACTACTTCGAGACGACCGGGCTGGTGTTCGACGGCCTTAATGATCATGACCGCGGGGCCGGCGTCAAGAAGGTCGGCTACTACACCTACCAGATGATGACGGAGAAACTGGAGGGCAGCGCTTGGGACCGGATCGAACGCGTGCCCGTCGGCCAGCCCAACGTCCTTGTCTTCAAATTCCGCAACCTCGGCACCGGGCGGTCCGTGATGGTGGCGTGGTGGGATTGGTTTGAAGAAACGACGGATCCGCAAGGCCAGCAGCGGACCATGACCCTGCCTTGTTCGGGGAAGGCCGCGCGGCTTACGACGGCGGTCACGGACCGCGCGGGACGGCGCACCGTCACGATCGTCCCGGCGTCCCGCGGCCTGATGACGGTGCCGGTGGGCGAACATCCCGTATTTATCGAGGAGCAGGACCAGCCCGACTCGCTCCGCCCGGGGCCTGCTTCGAAATGAGAGTTGCATGGATGCCATCCTCCATACCTCCGCGGACACGCTGCCGGGCGCAACCGGTGGCCGGCCGGCCCGGCGGCTGGTCCGGTGGTTGCTGGCCGCGCTGCTGCTGGTCGCGATCGGTTTAAGCGCCGTGGTCCTCCCCTGGCCGATGGTGCTGCTGGGAGTGACGGGATTGATCCTCATCGTGTGGGGTGTGCTGGACGTACGCATCGCGCTGGCGGTGCTGGTGGGCCTGGTCTACATCCTGCAGCCGGACACCGCCGGCAAAGGGATGCGCTTCGAGATTCTGTCCGGCCTGTTCGAGCAGCCGGAACGGATCAGCTTTCCGTTGCTCTACCTATGCGTCGCCGCGCTGTTCGCGTTCGTGCACGTGTGGGGACCGCGGGGCATCTGGTGGCGACGTCCCGTCACGGCCGACCCCTGCCTGCCGCCCGTGCTGCTCCTGCTGGGCTACGCCCTGCTCGGCTTGACCTGGTCGCCGAATCTGAATGTCACCGTGCCGTGGGTGATGTTGTTCGCGGTCAATGTGGCCGTGTATCGGTTGCTCGTCGTGCGGCTGATCGCCGGGGGTTCGCCGGCGGTGCTGCGGCTCATCTGGACCACGGTCTGGATCGGCGTGCTGTACTGTTCGATCAGCGTGGTTTCGTATTTCTTCCCGCCCCTGCCCAGCCTCGAGGTGCCCTTGACCGGGTCCATCCGCCTGTTTATTTCGCTGGCCGGCGGGGCGCTGACGCCGCTGCTGGGGTGGCCGCGGCAGATCATTGGCGGCTTTCATGTCATGAACGCCATCACGAATCTGCTGTTGGCCGGCGCCATCGGCCTGCTGCTGATCGAGACGCGCCGCCGGCGGCGCGTCGGGCTGACGCTGGTGGTCCTGCTGTTTGCCTATGTCACGGTATTCACGGATTCGCGTGGTTCCTTCTGGGGACTGCTGGGCATGCTCGTGTTCCTGGTCTTCGCCCTGCAGCGGTTCCGGCGGCGCGCGTGGCTGTGGTTGGGTGTCGCGCTCGCGAGCGTGATCTTCTTTGTGTGGTTCAGCACCAGCCTGGTCAAGTGGGTGACCGGACACGTCTGCGAATCCCGGTCCATCGCGACCGTGCCGTTCCTGAACCGGATCTTCGGCAGTTCCAAATCGGAGGCCTATGTGCAGAGCCCGGAGATTGCCATCCAGACCCCGATAAGCCGCGCGGTGTTCTGGTCGATTTCCATACGCGAATTTTGGGCCACGGAGTTGATCGGGCACGGAGCGGGCAACGAGATGTTTGTCTATTTGCCCATGGACGAGGAGGGGGGCGGCGGGGGGCAGCTCTACACCCATAACGCTTTTTTTTCCGTCCTCGTGGATTTCGGGGCCGTGGGCCTGATCTTCATGGCCTGGTTAGCGGCGGTCTTCCTCCGGCAGTTGGCGGCCCTCCTGCGGCGGCCGGAGTCCGCGACGAAGACACTGGCGCTGGTCCTGTGCGGCAGCCTGGTTTCCATCGCCGTCAATGGACTGGCGTTTTTCACCTTCAATGATCCGTTCATCTGGTGCCAGTTGGGCATGACCCAGGCCGCGATCGCCCTGGCGTTGCGTGCCGGGGACGGCGCCGGCGCGGAACGGCCGGGCGCGTCGGCGCCCGCCTGAGCGCGGCATGCGCAGCGCCGCGGCGCGGCAGATCAGGCTGGGTGTTGCGCACCGCCCACCGGGGCCACATGAAGGAAAAGATCTCCAACGGTGCGGTCATGGAAGACACCGCTATATTTTCGAAACTTTCGACAGCGGCCCGCCGCGTGCTCGACCGCGGGCCCTGGCGGCAGGAACTCGGCCGGCCGGACGCCGCTGGCGCGGCGCCGGCGGACGGACCGCGCCAGGCGGCGCTGCCCGGGTGGTTCGGCGGCCTGCTGGCGTTGTACGTCGTTCTCGGCGTGCTGCTGCTGCCGCATTACCTGTGCTGTCTCGATCGCGACGCCACCGGCTATATCTCCGAGGCGCGCAAATTCGCCGCCGGACATTTCATGGCCGCCGTGAACGGGCACTGGTCGCCGCTGCTGCCGCTCACGCTGGCGCCCCTGCTCAAACTGGGGTTGGCGGAGCCGCTGGCCATCAAGCTGCACTGCTTCGTGACCGGCCTGCTGACCCTGGTGGGCGCCTTCCGCCTGTCGTTCAGGTTCCGGATGTCGCCGGCGGTGCGCGTCGCCACGTGGGCCACGCTGGTGGGCATGACGCTGTACTATGCGCTGATCCGTCCGACGCCGGACCTGCTCGTGGTCGGCGTGCTGTGCTTTTACCTGGACCGCGTGTTCGATCCCCGCTACGGCGCGCGCCGGTGGGACGGGCTGGCGTGCGGCCTCCTGGGCGCGTGCGGCTATTTCGCCAAGGCCTACATGCTGCCGCTCTTCGGCCTGCATTTCACGCTGATGAGCCTGTTTCATTTCCTGCGCGCGCCGGATACCGCGGCGCAGAAACGCGTCGGCGCGCACTATGCGCTGGGACTGGCGGTGTGCGCGCTGGTGAGCCTGCCGTGGATCGCGGCGCTGAGCGTCAAGTATCACGGCCTCACCATCACCACGGCCGGCAAGAACTGCATGAACATGCGCCATCCGGACCTGCGCGTGGAACTGGTGCCCGGCCTGGGCTTCTGGCCGCCCGCGCACCCGGACGACCTCAGCGCCTGGGACGATCCGGCGTCGCTGCCGGACCAGCCGTGGAGCCCCTGGGCCTCCTGGGATAACTTCACCTACGCGGTCGGTTTCGCCTTGCGGAACGCCGCCAAGGTGGTCATGCACCTGCAGCGGGGCAGCATCCTGTCGGCGGTGATCGCCGCGCTGAGCCTGCTGATCCTGGCCGCGCAGCGGGACCGGTGGCGCGCGGCGGCGCATTGGATCCTGCCGCTGGTCACGCTGCTCGTCTTCCCGAGCGGCTACGTGCCCATGGATGTCACCGAACAATATTTGTGGATCATGAATGTGATCATCCTGTTGCTGGGAGGACAATTGCTCACCAGGCTGCTGGCGGCGCTGGGCGGTTTTCCGCGGGCCGCGGTTCTGGCGTTGTGCTGCGCATCCTTTCTGGTCCACCCGCTCCGGCAACTGGCCAGGTATTGGGATGTGAACCGGGAGCTGCCCGGCTTGGCGCAAACCCTGGGGGGCCGGTATCACATTGGCGGCCGCCTGGCGTCGCACAACCGGTATTTCGAGTCGCTGCTCGTCGCCTTTTTCCTGAAGGCCCAATACTGCAATGTGCCGCGGCCGGACTGGTCGGAAGAGACGGCCGAAAAGCGGCTGGCGGAACTGGACGTCCAGTATTATCTCGTGTGGGCGGACCAGGCGCCCGCCCCCCGGTTTGTGGAGCGCTATCCGGAAGTCACCCAGGGGCAGGTGCCGGGCTTGAAAGTCTTCGCGCTGCGGGCGGCGGCGCGTTAAGCCGCGCCGCCGGGTCAGTGTTTCTCCGTCCGCTTGACGAAAAATCCGCAGCCGAGCGCCTGGTGGCGCTCCTGCTCGGCGCGCGTTTGAAACGTGGGTGAAAGTTGGCAGACCAGCGGACGCCATCGGCTCTTGTAGATCCGGCAGTGGTGCGTTTGGGGATTCAGCAGGGGGCAGCGGATCTTGATGTGGAAGGGCAGGTGGAGCGGGTCGCAGCACTGTCCGCACCCCTTGCATTGCCCGTCCCGCTGCTCATAAAGCGCGGCCAGCTTGTCCTTCCGGAACAGGTACAGATACATATTCGACAGATGCGTGCCCAAACCCATCGGAAATGCTCCTCTGATCCGGCGTGGCAGTGCCACGTGCTTCGGCAACGACCGTACCCCACGCCGGGACGATTGTCAAAGCATGCGAGGATGGCAAAAAGGTAGGGCGAACCCTCTGGGTGAGCCGCAGGGGCTCTGCGAAGTCGCTTCGCTACGCAGCACGAGCCGACCGAGCCGGTTCTTCCCGGGCGACGCGTCCCGTCATGCGTTCGGCCGCGGGGCGGCAGGCGTATGATTGGGCTTGCCGACAGGGATGCATGGGAGTATATGCCAGCTAGGATGGGTTGGCGATGCGCGCACGGTCGAAATTGAAACCGGGGCAGCCCGGCACGCGGAAGTTGACGCAGCAGTATGATGACCGTTTGGTCTGCGTGCGGTATCGGTACGGCGTTTTACAACGGCGGCGTTTCACGACGGCAGAAATCATCGTGGATGAAGCTGAATGGGATCCGCTGCCGTCGGCGACCGCCCGGCGCGAACGGGTGGCGGTGCAGGTAGCGGTCCACGAGGTTAAGCTACGCGAGAAGGTCAAGGCCGCGGGCGGCCGGTGGGATCCGGAGCAGCGGGTGTGGCATGTGCCGATGGAGCAGGTCCTGCAACTGGGTCTACAAGACCGGACGGTGCCAGCCGGCATCGCCGCCCGAGGCGGTAAGCCGCGCCCTCCGGCAGATCAATCTTTGTAATAGACGATACATCGTAATGTGAGTAAAGGTACAAATATAACGCATAGTACAAATTTCTGGCTTTGTAGTTTTATAAAGAAACACTGAAAATTTGTACTTTTACACACTTTTGGCGTTGACGTTCAATAATACTGTTGTGCATGGAGAAGATGAATGAAACTTGCGGTCTTCCTAGTCGGTGTCCTGGCATCGTCGGCGGTTGCCGAGGGGGCAGATACCGCAGACCCGGATGCCGGCCCGATCGCCGAGGCGCCCGCCGTCGGAGCGGGCGTGGCCGGAGCCGGTCCGAGGATCAGGTCCGCGGGGAACCGTGGCAGCAGCTGGA
>CAIQIC010000559.1 GCA_903871765.1 uncultured Lentisphaerota bacterium | reverse complement strand
GTCTAACGCCCGCCGCGGACCTCTCAAAACCAGCATAAACAAAGGTTGACATGCACTCTCAGCCCGGCGCGGCAACGACCGAAAACGACGCCGTTTGCCACATGACCTCATACGAAGCAGTGGCCCCCACCATTATTTTACCTGCTGATGAAATATCAGCAGACGACCGTATTCCACCCGCAGCAACACGGGGCTGCATAGCAGACGTGGCCACTTAAGCCGCCTTCCCCGTTTGCGGGGATTGTCCCTATGAGAAAAAAGGCATCGATTCTCATGTTGGTTCTGACGGCCTCGTCCGTTATGGCGATGGCGGGGGACGACAGGTCAGAGCCGGCAGACCAGGCTGCTGATGCCCGGCTCCGCGCGTCGTTTTTTGAGCGTGCCAGACCGGCCATCAGCAATCTTCTGGTGGAGACTGAAAACAGGGTCGGGCGGAAAATGGTTTTTGTTGCGGCTCCGGTGAGCGAACCGGTGGCGGCGCGTTGTCTCTACGATGTTGAGCGGCATGAACCCAGGATATTCCTCCGCCCGGGGTGGTCGGATGTCGAGGTCGCGCACGAGGCCATGCACATGCGCCTGGATTTGGTTGAAGGATTCGGCATGCTCGCCTGGCGCAGGGCTGTTAAGCCCACCGAGGCAGTCCTGGCGGCCGTTGGCCGCGTGCAGACCTACGTCAAAGACGAAGTGGTTCATGCGCGCCTGGTAAAGATGGGACTGAAGATGGACGGTGAAGTCTTTCGTCCGACTCTATTTGATAGTGTCTACAGGAATGCCACCCGCTACATGGAAGAAGGTCGTGACCGCCCGAATGACGGAATGGCCCACCTCGACAAGTTAGGTTATGGCGTTCTCTGCAGGGTATGTTTCCTCGTGCAGGCGGAACTCCTGCTCAAGAATTACCGCGAAAAACTTTCGCCGGGTCGTGTTGCGCTGGCGGCCATGTTTATCCGCACGTTCCGCGCGCAGCGGCCGGCGGAATCCGCCAGGGCGGATAAGATCCTGGAACTTTTCCGGAAGAATGATGTCCAGACACCTGCCGGTCATGACGAGATTCTCCGTGCGTGGGCCAAGATGGAGGATCTCGACAAATTCGTCGGCGTCACTTGGTACAGGAAAGATCAGAAATCGCACTATACCTTGCCATTCCCGGAATGATCAGATCAAAGGATTTCACATGCGCGTTTTGTTAGACTCCCGGCTTTGCTGTCGCACGAAGGGCTATAGATTATGCATCTGCAGTTGATGGACTGGCTCATAGTGGCTTTTACACTTGGCATCTGCTTCGTGCCGGCGTTGTTCTTCGGGAAGCGGGGACGCGAAAACACAGCGGAATTCTTTGCGTCCGGCCGCTCTGTCCCTTGGTGGCTGGCCGGCCTGTCGATGGTGGCGACGACGTTCAGCCGCGATACGCCCAACTGGGTCACGCAGCAGATGCTCGGCACGGAGATGACCTGTCCAGCCGACGGGGCCGGCCGGGCCGCATACCGCCGCTTCTACGGCAACGTCTGTCGCTTCTGGAAGGAGATGACCTACGACACCGTGAGTTTTGAGGGGACAATCGTAGAGGTACTGCCGGACCACGGCGCCATCTTCGGCGGCCGGCCTGGCCCCATCCAGAATCAAGCTGACTTCCAGGGCTATCCATTCGCGGAGATCCCGGCCCTGTATTGGAAACGGTGGGAGGCTCATTTTGAGGCGCTCGCCGCGGAGTTGCCACAGGGGATGAAAGCGCTGGGCGGCGTCGGTAACGGCGTGCTTGAGATCAGCGAGGACCTGGTCGGGTTTGAGCAGCTGGCCTATATGCAGGCCGACGATCCGGAGCTGTTCGCCGCGCTTTATGAAAAGATCGGCGATCTCCTGGTGAACATTTGGACGAGATTCATGGCACGCTTTGGCGGCGCCTACGCCATCTGCCGGTTCGGCGACGACCTGGGTTTCAAGACCGGCACGCTCGCATCGCCGGACGTGATCCGCAGGCATGTTCTGCCCCAGTATCACCGGGTGATCCAGTTGATCAAAGGCGCCGGCAAGCCCTTTTTGTGGCACTCCTGCGGCTGTATCTTTTCCATCATGGACGATGTCATTGCCCTGGGCATTGATGCCAAGCACTCCAACGAGGACTGCATCGCGCCGTTCGAGCGGTGGATCGAGCTGTATGGCGAGCGCATCGGACTGCTCGGCGGCATTGATCTCGACATCGTCTGCCAGAAGAAGCCGGAGCAGGTCTACGACATCGTGCTGGAACGCGGCCGCCGTTACCGCCGCATGGCCAAGGGCTATGCGCTGGGCACCGGTAATTCCATCCCGGCCTATGTTCCGGTGGAGGGTTATCTGGCCATGGTCCGAGCCGCCCAACAATTGCGTGCCGAAGATGCCAGGGTGTAAATGTCAAGGATGCGTTTCAAAAAAGGATCAAGCAGCATGAAGTCAGTTCATACTGATTCATCGCTGTCTAGCGCGCGTCGAGGAACACTGCAACCACGGGCAACCAACAAAATAGGAAGAAACGAATGACCTGTCGAATGGTAGCATGGTGCGCCGCGACCGCCATGACAGTCATGGCCGCAAAGTCAGAAGGAGCTCCGCTGAAGCTCTGGTTCGACAAGCCGGCGTCCAGATGGGAAGAGGCCTTGCCGATAGGCAACGGACGGCTGGGCGCGATGGTTTTTGGCGGGACGGCCGAAGAACGGCTGCCCTTGAACGAAAATACCCTTTGGGGCGGCCAGCCGAACGATTACGCCAACCCCGAGGCCGGCCAACACCTGGCCGACGTTCGCCGGCTCATTTTCGCAGGCAAGATTTCTGAGGCAGAGAGGCTTGGAGGAGAAATGCTGGGCCGGCCTCCTTATCAACGGCCCTACCAGCCGTTGGGCGATCTCCGGTTGCGCTTCCCGGGACACGCGCAGGCCGAGCAGTATGTGCGGGCCCTCGACCTGGATCGGGCCATGGCCCAAACCAGCTACCGAATCGGTGACGTGGAGTTCACACGCGAAATGTTCGTATCGTTTCCCGACCAGGCCATGGTCATTCGTCTCAGCAGCAGCAAGCCCGGCCAGATGGCCTTTGAAGTGGGGCTTGATACTCCGCATCCCGGCCTACAGGCGCAGTTGATGGGCAAGGACACCCTGCGGCTGGCCGGGCGGTTGCCACCGCGTCCGGGTGCTGAGAATTGGAGTGCCGGCTGGGATGAACCAGGACTGAAATTTGAAGCTCGCGTGCGGGTGATAAACGAAGGAGGCGTCATCGAGAGCGGAGAACGTCAACTGAAGGTGCGCGATGCTGATGCCGTAACCCTGGTATTGTGCGCGGCGACCAGTTTCAAGAATTACCGCGACATCAGCGCCGATCCGCAGGCGCGCGTCGAGCGGTACATGGCTGCGGCTGGCGGCAAGACCTTCGCCCAGCTTCAGCAGAATCATCTGGCCGACTACCAGCCCCTGTTCCGGCGAGTGGCGCTGGATCTTGGCACGAGTTCTGCCGTAGAGCGCCCGACAGACCGCCGCCTTGCCGATTTCTCCAAGGCCGGCGACCCGGCCTTGGTGGCGCTGTATTACCAGTTCGGACGCTACCTGCTGTTGGCCTCATCGCGGCCGGGCGGCCAGCCGGCCAATCTCCAGGGCCTCTGGAACCAGGACCTCTGGCCGGCGTGGAGCAGCAAATGGACCTGCAATATCAACGTGGAGATGAATTACTGGGCGGCAGAGACCGCCCATCTGCCGGAATGCCACGAACCGCTGTTCGACCTCATCGCTGATCTGCGCGTGGCTGGACAAAAGATGGCTAAAGAGTGGTACGGCTGCCGCGGTTTTGTCGTTCACCACAACACGGACCTTTGGCGCGGCACAGCCCCGGTGGACGGAGTGCAGGGCGTCTGGCCCATGGGCGGCGTCTGGTTGGTTCAACATCTTTGGGAGCATTACGCCTTCTCGGGTGACAAGGAATTCCTCAGGCAACGGGCGTACCCGGCGATGAAGGAGGCCGCTCAATTCGTGCTGGATTTCCTGGTCGAGGCACCGGCGGGAACAGCCTGCCCTGGAGCGCTGGTGACGAACCCGTCCTATTCCCCTGAAAACACCTACCAAGGGCCTAACGGCGTGGGCGGGCGCTTCACGTACGCCGCCACGCTGGATCTCCAGTTGATCGGCGACCTTTTCGACCGCTGCATCGCGGCTTCCGAAATGCTGGGCGTGGACAAGAATTTCCGCAAACAGGTGTGCGAGGCGCGGCGCCGCTTGCCGCCGCTGCAAATCGGCAAGCAGGGGCAATTGCAGGAATGGATCGGCGATTGGGATCTGGAAGCCCCGGAACGGAACCACCGCCACGTATCGCACCTCTATGCGTTGATGCCCGGCCAGCGCATTACGCCCCGGGATACGCCGAAATTCGCCGCGGCCGTCCGCAAGTCGCTCGAACTGCGCGGCGACGGCGGGATGGGGTGGAGCAAGGCGTGGAAGATCGGCCTCTGGGCACGCCTGGGAGAGGGCGATCGTGCGTTATCCCTGCTGGAGGGGTTGATCAAGGGCAGCACCTTGCCCAGTATGCTGGATAATGGCCCGCCTTTCCAAATCGATGGAAACTTTGGCGGGTGTGCCGGCATCGGGGAAATGCTGTTGCAGTCGAGGGGGGCGGGAGAATCGCTGCTGGATGATACCGGCGGCAAGCTCTGCGGCGGAGCGACCGGCCATGCCGTAATCCATCTTCTCCCCGCACTTCCACAGACCTGGCCGGCAGGAAGCGCCAGAGGTCTGTGTGCGCGGGGCGGCTTCGAGGTCGATGTCGTCTGGCGGGCAGGCCGGTTGACGGCGGCGACGATTCGTTCCCGGCAGGGCGGCGCCTGCGTGGTCTGTTACCGGGATAAGGCGACAACCCTGCGCACCAAGGCCGGCCGGAGCTATAGCCTGAACGGGGAACTCGGGAAGAACTGATCAGGAGTAAAAGGAGAGATTATGCAAATAACAGTATGGCGTGCATGGGCAATAAGTATGCTGGCATGGATGGTGCCGTCGGCCTATGCCAGGCAGGCGGACCTGGACAGCATCGCAACGCAGCAGGTGTCCGTCATCAAGGACTATGGATTAAAACCTTACGTCCATGTATCCAAGGATTTGCCGTATGCCGAGACGAACACCTGGAAGCTCGTGTGCACGATGCCGTACAACTGCCAGTTTCAGCCCTGGATAAAATTGGAGAGCCCGCCGGGCCAAACGATCAAGTTCAACTCCAGCAATCCGCTGGTCCAATATCTTACGAGAACGGAAGACTATACAACACAGGAAGGCGATCAAACCTGCGAAGCAAAGCATTGGATCAGCGGGGAAGGCGCCATTTATACCATTCCGGCGGGCGTAACCGTGCAAGCGGTGCAGTATCGTGAAACGGGGTACAACACCACGTTGGCCGGTTCGTTTGAGTGCAACGATAACGACTACAACATTCTCTGGCAGAAAGCGGCCCGGACCGCTTATCTCTGCATGCGGGAATGGTTTTTTGACTGCCCTGACCGTGAAAGAGTCGGTTTCTGGGGCGATGGCACGCCGGAGTTAAACCAGTGCTTTTATGTGTTCGATGCCCAGGCTCATCGGTTGGCCAAAAACCTGGTGCTGCGGAAACTGGAGCCCGGGTTTTATCCCGGCCAGCACCTCGAGTTCCTCGGCAAGTATGGCCTGTGGTTCTATTATCTGCAGACCGGCGATCTGGAATCCATCCGCGCGGTCTATGATCAGACCAAAACTTTTCTCCTGAAGACCTATACCTCCGGCAACCCGCGCACCTGGTTCGATTGGGGGAAAGAAGTCAAGGACACGGCCGTTACCGAGGCTTGTTTTCTTTATATTGACCTGCAAACGCTGAAGAAAATGGCGTTGGCAACCGGTCATACCGCGGATGTCGCGGGCATTGATGCCAGGCTCGACAGCATCAAGAACACCTTTGACAGCACGTACTGGAAGGGCGGCTACTACCAATCTTCCCAGGTGACCACTCCGGATGACAGGGCCAATGCCATGGCGGTCAATGCCGGACTGGCGGACGGCTCCAAGTGGGACGCGATCTTCAACAATGTTTTGACGAAGAAAACGTATTCGAGTTGTTTTTTCGACCGCTGGGTGTTTGAAGCTCTCTGCACCATGGGCAAGCAGGACTACGCCTTGCTACGAATGTACGAGCGCTACAAGACCATGATTCCATGCAGCTTTACCACCCTGTGGGAACACTATGACCGGTGGTGGGCCTCGCGCATCGACGCCTTCGATGAAGGCTCATCGTTGAATCATGGATGGAATCCTCCGGCCATTGTTCTTTCTCAAACTATCGCCGGGGTTTCTCCGGAAGAGCCTGGCTGGGTCAAATATCATGTCCTGCCCAAGGAAGCCTTTCTGACCGCAATCAAGGTGGTTGTGCCATCCATCAAGGGCAATATAACGGTCGATATGAAAAAGACCGCGTCCCAATACTCGATGAGCCTGACCTCGCCCGCCGGCACGACCGCCATCGTCGGCATCCCCAGAGGTTCGTTCACGACCTTGAACTCCATCAAGGTGAATGACGTCACCATCTGGGACGGCGCCTTCCGTGGCGGAGTCAACGGTATTACCTGGCACGGCGAGGAGGCCGGTTATGTCAAATTCAACGTGGCGCCCGGCACATGGAACTTTGCCGGCTTGGGCATAGTACCGATCGCCTCGCCCGCGCCCAAACCGTTGCCGCCGCCAGCTTCGAAGGACATGGCGCTCGACAAGAAATCATGGACCGCTTCGGCCTCCGTAGCCGACGGCACGTTCCCTTTCAGCGGGGGCAAAATTCCGGTCGACATCTCGGCCGCCAATGCGCTCGATGGCGATCATTGGACCGGGTGGCGCGATCTGACTAAAACCCAATACCCCGGGCAATGGTTCCAGGTCGATATGCAGCAGGCGCAGACCTTCGATAAAATAGTGCTCGATAATACCTGGGCGCTGTGGGATTCGCCGGACAAATATGCCGTGTCGGTGTCCCAGGACGGCACGAACTGGGGCGAACCTATCGCCACCGGCGCCGGACAATTGGGAATGACCACCATTACCTTTCCGGTTCAGACCGCGCGTTATCTAAGGATCATGCAGACCGGAACGAATGCCACCTATCATTGGTCCATTTACGAGCTGGATGTGGTCCGGCGCAACCAGTGAGGACACCATGAAAACCATGATGCTCGGCGTGCTCCTCGGCGGCGCCATGCTGGCGCCTGTTCTTCCCGCGGCGGCGGCCACCGATGCGGCCGGGAACCCGCCCAATTGGGGGCAGCGCAAAGTGGTCACCTTCAAGACGCTCCAGCGAGATTTTAATAATCCCGATATGATCTATGCACCGTTCATCTTCTGGTTCTGGGATGAACCGTTGCACGCCGGGAAAATGGCGGAAATGGCGCGGGTGCTGGGCGCGCAGGGGTTCAATCCCGGTTATGCCCATGCCCGCAACTCGATGGTCGGGACGCCCGACCTGCCCGACGATCAATGGCTGGGCGAGTCATGGTTCAGCGCCTTGGCGGCGGCGCTGAAGGAGGCCGAACAACAGAAGCGTTACCTGGGTTTCTGTGATGAGTACTGGTGGCCCAGTTTTCAGGCGCATGGCCGGGTGTTGAAGCAGCATCCGGAACTGAAAGCGGAGTCCCTGAAGTGGCAGATCATCGATGCGGCTGGCGGAACCGAGGTGCAGGTGCCAGACTGCTTCTGCGCCGTGGCGGCCATGTTGGACAAGCCCGGAACGAATGACGAGGCGGCGATTCGCAGCACGACGCTACAAGTGATCGGCGCCGGCGCCGCCTTTTCCTGGCCAGCGCCGCCGGACGGGCGGTGGCGGGTTTATGTATTCAACAAGTATTTTCAGAGCGGCGTGGATGGTGGCAAGGTGAATTGCATCGATGGCCGGCTCGCCCAGGCCTTTATTAAGATCGCCCTCGAGCCGTATGCCCAACGCCTGGGCGGCAAACTGGGGAAATCAATCCCCGGCGTCTTCCGCGATCATGAAGGCGATTATGGCCGGAAACTCGCCTGGTCCGACACGCTGGATAACCGTTTCAAGGAGCGGCACGGGCGCGACATCCGTCTCGTGCTGCCCTTGCTGGTGAACCAGGATGTCGAAGGGCTTTATGCGAAGGCCCGCTGGGCCTGGTTCGAGCTGGTGTCCGACTTGTACGCGGCGAACTTTCAAGCCGTCACGGACTGGGTTGAGCAACGCGGCATGTACACCACCGCGCACGTCTGGGAGGAAAACATCCCCCTGCAAGTCAGCGCCGTGGGCGACCATATGAAGCTGCTGCGGGCGCTGACCATGCCGGGCCAGGATTGCCTCGGGCAGAAGGCCGTGCAGGTTCATGACTTCAAGGAAATTGAATCCGTGGCTGAATTTCAGAACACCCGCGCCATGACCGAGCTCATGGGCGCGGGGGCTTTTGGCGCGGCGGGCAATGGCGCGGGCAAGGAAAAACCGTGGAGCAACTTCACCCCCGTCTTTCTCAAGCAGGCCGTCAATGCCGTCACGGCCTGGGGGATCAGCCATATTATCCCCCATGGAGTTTTCACGACCCGCCAATTGACAGGCAATCCCTGGCCGCCTGACTGGTATGCGGAGAACCCGATGTTCCCGTATATGCATCTCTGGACCGATTTCGCGCGACGGGCCAGTTACGTGAACTCCATGGGATGCGCGGTGCCCGATGTGCTGCTGTATAACCCCCTGGAATCAGCGTGGATCAATACCCCCGCCGCCCTGTTGGATGAACACGTGTGGGATATTCTCGAAGGGCGGCATGACGGGAGTCGCGTCCATGTGATCAACAAAGTGTATGCCGATGCGATCAATGAGCTGACCGACGCGCGGGTCGAGTTTCTGGTCGGCGACCGGTTTTATCTGAAGCAGATGGAGGTGCAGCCCGGCCGGCTGGTCCGGGGCGCGTTTTCGTTCCGGACGCTGGTGCTGCCGTCCCTGGACATCCTGACGCTGGAGACCGCCCGGAAGATGGTGGCCTTTGCCAGCGCCGGCGGCCGAATCTATGCGCTGGGCGACCTGCCCGGCGCTTCGGCCGATAACGGCATAAACGATCCGAACATGAAAGAACTCATGGACGCGCTGAAGGCCGCGCCGGGCTTTTCAACCTGCCCGGCGGGGTTGAAGTCCGTGCTGGATCTGGCGCCGCCAGGCTTGGGAAGCCCGGTCAAGTTCACCGCCGGCGGTTTCAAGATGCTCCAGCACCGGCGGCGCATTGCCGGGAAAGACTTCTTCTGGCTGGTGAACAATGCCGAACAGCCACAGGACTGTGAAGTCCTGATCACCGGCGTGCACGGCGCGGCTGCCATCTGGGATTGCGAGACCGGCGCCATCAGGCCGGTCATGTCGGTGGACGTCGCGGATGGCAGCCAGCTCACGCTCAGCTTCAAACCGCTGGAAGCGTACTGGCTGGTGTTCGATCCCAAGCTACCCGCCAGGATTATTTCGAAGAAACTGGAGCTGAAAGACGTTCTTGTTTTGACCGGCCCATGGAAAGTCAGCTTCGATGCCAAGGTCCAGCCGACGATGGAATTTCCGTCCATACCGCCGGCTGAATTTGCGGCCGGCGTGGAAAAACCCCTCGCGGATTGGAAGGGATGGACCGCGGAAAAATTCAGCGGGCTCATGGACTACACGAAGACCATCACCGTGGACCAGGTTGAGAAGCCGACGTTTCTGGACCTGGGCCAGGTGTGCTATGCGGCCGAAGTGTGGGTGAACCGCAAGCCGGTTGGCGCCAGGCTCTGGGGCCCGTACGTCTTCGATGTCAGCCCGGCCCTCCGTGCCGGGAAGAACGAGGTCCGCGTGCGCGTGGCCAACCTCATCAATAACAGCTACGGCGATATCCAGGCATCCGGTCTGTTCGGTCCGGTGACCTTGCGCACCGGGGTCTGGAGCGCTGTGAAGTAGCGGGGCTGATGAGCACGATCAGACCGTAAGATCAACGGTCTGAGTGCAGGCGGCCATGGTGGTCCTATCTGGGGCAAATAGGCCTTATAACATATAGCGCATGTCAACTTCTTTGTTGGAAGTGATTAAAGATCCATTTCAGCTCGCCGTGGGTGTCGGGAGATCGTCACCGGAGTTGACTGAACGGTCAAGTGCGTGTAGTGTCCCGCGCATCGAGCACGCGATGGACACACACGGCCATACGAAGCAGCGGTTGTTGGACACGGCGATCCAGCTCATTTGGGAGCAGAGCTACGGCGCGGTCAGCGTGGACCACATCTGCGAGCGGGCGGGCGCGCAAAAGGGCAGCTTCTATCACTTTTTCCCGTCCAAATCCGAGCTGGCGGTCGCGGCGCTCGAAGCGCACTGGCAACAGCGGCAGCCGGAGATGGATCGAATCTTCACGCCGGAAACGCCGCCCTTGGAGCGGCTGGCCCGTTATTGCGCTTCAGTCTATCGCCGGCAGAAGGCCAAGCGGATGGAATTCGGCCGCGTCTGCGGCTGCGCCTTCACCTGCCTGGGCCTGGAGTTGAGCACCCAGGATGAGGCGGTCCGCCACAAATCGCAGCAGATCATCGAGCGGATCTGCCGGTATCTGGAAACCGCGGTGCGCGACGCCGCCGGCGCGGGGCTGATTGCCCGCCAGGATTTCCCGGTCATGGCCCGCGAACTGTATCGCTGCATCATCGGCGTGCTGGTCCAGGCGAAGATCGAGAACGACTTGGAAGTCATCCGCCAATTGAAGCCGTCCATCTGGCGGCTGATTGGCGCACACCCGCCCGTTGCAAGGTAACCCAGCATGTGGATTGTCCGCCTAGCGCTTCGTCGGCCGTACACGTTCGTGGTGGCTTGTCTGCTGTTGCTGCTGCTGACCCCGTTCATCCTGCTGCGGACGCCGACCGATATTTTCCCAGCGATCAACATCCCCGTCGTCAGCATCATCTGGCAATACACCGGGCTGAGCGCGCAGGACGTAGAACAGCGGATCATGTACAACTGCGAGCGCCCGCTGACCACCACGGTCAACGATATCGAGCACATCGAGTCCACGGCCTACAATGGCCTCAGCATCACCAAAGTGTTCCTGCAGCCGGGCGCGTCGGTCGACGCCGGCGTGGCGCAGATTACGGCGATCTGCCAGACGCTGTTGCGCTCGATGCCCCCCGGGCAGACCCCGCCGCTGATCATCCGCTACAGCGCCTCGACGGTGCCGATCCTGCAGTACGGCGTCAGCAGCCCGCAACTGTCCGAGCAGGCGATTTTCGATCTCACCGCAAACCAGATCCGGGTCGGCCTGATCAGCGTGCCGGGCACCTCGATCCCGTTCCCGTACGGCGGCAAACAGCGGCTCGTTGCGGTGGATCTCGACCTGACGGCGCTGAAGGCCCAGAACCTGACCCCCAATGACGTCGTCGCGGCGTTCAGCGCCCAGAACCTGGTGTATCCCAGCGGCACGGCGAAGATCGGCGCGACCGAGTACGACGTGGAGATGAACACCAGTCCGCGCCTACTTGCCGAGTTGAACGATCTACCGATCAAGAACGTCAACGGCGCCGTCATCCGTATCCGCGACGTCGCCCAGGTCCGCGACGGGTATTCGCCGCAACAGAACATCGTCCGCCAGGACGGTGTCCGTAGCGCGCTGATCAGCATCCTCAAGACCGGTTCCGCCTCGACCCTCCAGGTGGCCAGCGGCGTGAAAGCGGCCATGGCCCGTGTGCTGAAAACCGTCACCGACCCGGTCGCGGTGAAGGAGTTTGCCGATCAGTCGCTGTTTGTGCGGGCGGCCATCCGCGACGTGGTGCGCGAAGGTGTAATCGCGGCGGCGCTGACGGCCGTGATGATTCTGTTGTTCCTTGGTTCGTGGCGCAGCACCATCATCATCGCGCTTTCGATCCCGCTGTCGGTGCTGACCTCCCTGGCCATCCTCAGCGCGCTCGGCGAGACGATCAACCTGATGACGCTCGGCGGGCTGGCGCTGGCCGTAGGCATTCTTGTCGACGACGCCACGGTCACGCTGGAGAACGTCCACTGCCACATGGCGTTGGGCAAGCCGACCGTGCCGGCGATCCTCGCCGGCGCCCAGGAAATCGCGCTGCCGGCGTTCGTCTCGACGATTTGCATCTGCATCGTGTTTGTGCCCATGTTTTTCCTGACCGGCACGGCGCGTTTCCTGTTCGTGCCGCTGGCCGAGGCCGTGGTGTTCGCAATGCTGGCCAGTTACGCGCTGTCACGGACGCTGGTGCCGACCCTGGTGATGTGGTTCTACCGCGGCGTTGCGTATCACGAGATGGCGGATGCCGGGAAAGTGCGGCCGCTGTTCCGGCCCTTGGCCCGGCTGCAGAACGGCTTCGAGCACTGGTTCGGGCGGTTCCGGCAGAACTACCGCGAACTGCTCGGGGTCGTACTGCACCACCGCGCCCTGTTTGCCCTGGTCTTCCTCGCATTCTGCGGCGGCACCTGTCTGTTGATCCCGCAACTCGGTCAGGATTTCTTCCCGGTCGTCGATGCCGGCCAGTTGCGCCTGCACATCCGGGCCCGCAGCGGTTTGCGGATCGAGGAGACCGCCAAACTGGTGGATCAGATCGAGGCGGCCATCCGGCGCGAAATTCCGGCTGAGGAAATCCACGGGATGCTCGACAATATCGGCCTGCCAAACTCGGGCATCAACCTCAGCTACAGCGACAGCGGCGTGGTCGGGCCGGGCGATGCGGACATCCTGGTCTCCTTGCGCGAAGGACACCGGCCGACGGCCGCGTACGTACACCAGTTGCGGCTCCGGCTGAACCGCGAATTCCCCGGCACGACCTGCTATTTTCTGCCGGCCGACATCGTCAGCCAGACGATCAACTTCGGCCTGCCCGCCCCGTTCGACATCCAGATCGTCGGTCGCAACCAACCAGCCAATCGCGTCGTGGCTGCCCGGCTGGCCGACCAAGTCCGGCGGATCCCCGGCGCGGTGGACGTGCGCATCCAGCAGCCCGCCGACCGGCCTAAGCTCAGGTTCGACGTGGACCGGACCAAGACGGCCGAGATGGGCTTGACCGAGCGGGACGTGGCCGGGTCGGTCCTGCTGAGCCTCAGCGGCAGCGGCCAGGTGCAGCCGGCCTACTGGATTGATCCGCGCCTGGGCATCCAGTACCTCATCAATGTCCGCGCCCCCGAGTATCGGATGGACTCGCTCGAGGCGCTCCGGGCGATCCCGGTCACCGCGAGCCGGCCCGGCGAAGGCGATGCCCAATTGCTGGCCAACCTCGCCACCCTGACCCGACAGGCCGGCCCGCCGGTCATCTCGCATTACAACATCATGCCCGTCATTGACCTGTTCGGCGGCGTCAGCGGCCGGGATTTGGGCGGCGTGTTGAACGATCTGAAACCGCTCGTCGCGCAAGCCGAAAAAGAGCTGCCCAAGGGCAGTTCCATCATGCTGCGCGGTCAGGCCGACACGATGCGATCCAGCTTCACCGGGTTGGTGATCGGATTTGCGATGGCCGTGGCCCTGATCTATCTGTTGCTGGTCGTAAACTTCCAGAGTTGGCTCGATCCCTTCATCATCATCACCGCGCTGCCCGGGGCGTTGGCCGGGGTGGTCTGGGCCCTGCACCTGACCGTCACCACGGTGAGCGTACCGGCGCTGATGGGTACGATCATGAGCCTGGGGGTCGCGACGGCCAACTCCGTGCTCGTCGTCACATTTGCCCGGAACAATCTCCATACGGGGATTGACGCGCTGAACGCCGCCTGGGAATCCGGCGTCGGCCGCCTGCGGCCCGTGCTGATGACGGCCCTGGCGATGATCATCGGCATGTTGCCGATGGCGATCGGCCTGGGCGAGGGTGGTGAACAAAACGCCCCGCTCGGCCGGGCCGTGATCGGCGGCCTGGTCGTCGCCACGATGGCCACACTGTTCTTTGTGCCGGTCGTCTTCAGCCTGTTGCACCGGCACGCCTCGGTCAAGAGCACCGAGGATTTCGATGCCGTAATTGCCCAAGTCCATACCCCATGAGGTCGTTAAACCATGAACACAACTGAACTAAAGCCCACCCCGTTGGATCCGGCCGCCGCGAGCGCGCCGCACTCGACCGTCAAACTCAGCCACGTGACCGGCACGATTGTCGCACTGGTGGTCATCGGGTTGGTGGCCGGTTTCATCCCGCGCTGGCGCCAACGCACCGCTTTGCGCGCCGAGACGCTGGAGCTGTCCATTCCGACCGTCGACATCGTTTCGCCGACGCCCGGCCAGGCCGGCCCGGGTCTGTTGCTGCCTGGCGAGGTCAAGCCGCTGGTCGAAGCCGCGATTTATGCCCGGGCCAGCGGTTACGTGAAACGCTGGCTGGTGGATATCGGGGCGCCGGTGACCGAGGGGCTGTTGCTTGCCGAACTGGACACACCCGAATTGAACCAGGAACTCGCCCGGACCAAGGCCGAGCTCGGCCAGGCCGAAGCCTCGCTGGCCCTGGCGAAAACCAGTGCCGACCGTTGGGCCGAACTGCTTAAAACCGCCAGCGTCAGCGCCCAGGAAGCCGCCGAAAAAGACGCCGATTACAAGCTCAAGACTGCCACGGTCGCCGCCGCGCAGGCCAACCTGCACCGGCTCGAAGAGCTCCAGTCGTTTGCCCGCGTGACCGCGCCGTTTGCCGGGACGATCACCGCGCGCCGGATTGACGTCGGCGACCTGATTGCCGCGGGCAGCAACAAGGAACTGTTCCGGCTGGCCCAGACCCGCACCCTTCGGGTTTATGTGCGCGTGCCGCAGACGATCGCCCGCGGTATCGCGCCGGGCCAGTCGGCGGAAGTGACGATCCCCGAATTACCCGGTCGTGTGTTTCCCGCGAAGGTCGTCCGGACCTCCGGCGCGATGGCGGCCGAGTCGCGGACGCTGCTGACCGAGCTCGAGGTCGACAACGCCAAGGCCGAATTGCTCTCCGGCAGCTACGCCCAGGTCCGGTTCCTCGACACGAAACTCGAGGCCGCGCTGACCCTGCCCGCCACGGCGGTGATCTTCCGCGCCGAGGGTACGCAGGTCGGCGTGGTCCAAGCTGATGGCACCGTCGAGCTGCGCGCCATCAAGATCGGGCGCGATTTCGGGCCGGTAGTCGAGATCAGCGGCGGCGTCCAGCCCGCCGACCGGGTTATTCTCAATCCATCCGACTCGCTGGTCAGCGGCGCCACCGTGCGCGTGGCCGCAGTCCCCCAGACACAAGTGACCAGATGAAACGGCTCCTTGCAGTAGCGCTGACCTTGCTGGCCGGGTGCGTAGCCGGCCCGGATTACCGGCGGCCCGCGGCGACGCCGACCGTCCCGCCGGCCTATGCCGGCTGGAAGATCGCTGAACCCAAAGCCGACCAACCCAAGGGCAACTGGTGGGAGATGTTCGGCGATCCGGAGCTGAACCGGCTGGAGGCCGCGGCCGCCGCCGCCAACCAGGAACTCAAGGCCGCCGTGGCCGGCTTCGAGCAGGCCCGCGCTAGCGCCGACATCACGCGGGCGGATCTGTTCCCCAACCTGATCCTGGCCCCGACCGCCACGCGGGAACGCGACTCGAACAACCGGCCGGTGAATGGCGTGGCCGGCGGTCCAATACCTTTGTACAACACGCTCACGGTGCCGCTGACGGCCGGTTATGAACTGGACCTGTGGGGCCGCGTGCGGCGCAGCGTCGAATCGGCCCGCGCCCAGGTCCAGGCCAGCGCCGATGATCTCGAATCGGTCAAGCTGGCGATTCAGGCGGAAGTTGCCACGGATTACTTTACGTTGCGCGCGCTCGATGCCGAACTCATGCTGCTGCGGTCCAGTGTCACCGAGTTCCGCAAAGCGCTGGAACTGACCCGCCACCGCCGTCAAGGCGGCGTGGCGTCCGATCTCGACGTCGCCCAAGCCGAGACCGTCCTCAAGACCACCGAGGCCCAGGTGCCGGCCATGGCCCTGCAGCGGGCGCGGTTCGAGCACGGGCTAGCCTTGCTCACCGGCCGGCCCGCCCCGGCCTTCGCGCTGGCGGAACAACCGCTGCAGTCCGTGTCGCCGACCATCCCGCCCGGCCTGCCGTCGGAACTGCTCGAACGCCGGCCGGACATCGCCGCGGCCGAGCGGCGCATGGCCGCGGCCAACGCCCAGATCGGCGTCGCCCAGGCCGCCTTCTTCCCCACGCTCCGTTTCAACGGCCTGGCCGGGCTGCAGAGTTTGGATGCCGACACGCTGTTCAACTGGCCGAGCCGGTTATGGGCGGTCGGTCCGTCGCTGTCGCTGCCGCTGTTCGAGGGAGGCGCGCGCAGCGCCACGGTGCGCCAGCGGCGCAGCGCCTACGACCAGATGGTGGCGCTGTACCGCCAGACGACGCTGGCGGCGTTTGCCGAGGTGGAAGACCATCTTGCCGCCCAGACCCTGCTGACGGCCCAGTACGAGCAGGAAACCGCCGCGCTCGGCGCCGCCCGCAAACAACTCGAGATCGCCACGAACCGGTACCGG
>CAIQIC010000558.1 GCA_903871765.1 uncultured Lentisphaerota bacterium | reverse complement strand
CGACCCGTGTTGCGGGGTTGGTCGGGCGGGCCTTGTCAATCAACGCGAGAAAGGGCGTGAATTGGTCGATGAACAGGGCCTTTCCGTTAGCTTCCGCGATTTGTTTCACACCTCCCGAAAACCTTTCGAGATTCTTGTTGCCCGTGGTATCAATCGCCAGCTTGTCCTCGGGGTTCTCACATGCCTGGGGACTGCACCAGGCCACCCGGATGTTAGCAGCCTTCGCCTGGTCGGCGATTCCTTGCATCTGCTTCTTGAAGTCGTCAATATTTCCACCTCCGTCATTCATCCCGAATGCGACAGTAAGCACCGTGGCCGCATAGGGCAGGACATCGCGCTTGAAGCGGTTGTTGCCGCCGGGTGCACCGTCCCCGCCGATGCCCACATTGACAAACTTCAGATCCCATGCGGGGAAGCGGGTGATCGCCCAGGCCTCCACATAACTGCTATACATATGTTGGGCGGTGATGCTGTCGCCCATCATCACGACCTTGTCGCGATCCTTGAGGAAGAACTCGGCAGCGGTGCAGGGCCATGCGGTCACCAGCAGGGCCAATGCGGTGCCTGTGGTTGTTAGAGGATGCATCATATTCATTCTTCCTTCCCGGTGAACTCCAGTCTCTGCGCTGGCCGCGTCGCACGCTCGACGATCTTGCCCGTCCACGGGTTCAACAGCCGCAGTGTTCCGCCAACGGTCGAAGTGATTTCCAGCTTCGTCACCATGCCGTCCTTCTGTTGTGCTGAAACCAGGAAGCCGCCCTGCGCGCGCAGGTTGGTGAATTTCGCATCCTGCTCCTTCGGCCAGCAGGGAAAGACCCGGATGATATCCCCGACACTTTGCATCAGGAATTCGGTAACAATGGCCGCCACGCCGATGCTTTCCGGCATGAACGTGCCGTGTCCATGCCCTTGCCAGACAAACAGGCCGTTGGGCAATTCCCGGCTTTTGAACCATGCCTTGGTATCCGGGACCGCCTCCGGCATGGACAGCCGGGCCTTGGCAATATTGAACATCACATGGGAATTATTGCCGTTGAAGGTGGTGTCCTTGATGGTGCGCCGGAACAGCTCCTTGACCGGTTCCGGAGAGAACCAGGTGACCTGCTCCGCAGGAAATACCGGTGATGCCGGCACGGTGAGATTGTGCTCACCGACCTCCTTGTACTTGCAACCGGCCCAATCCACCACCACCGGTTTGCCGTTCGCATCCGGCGCCAACGGATAGTCCGCAAGCAGGGCTTTCATGGCAAGGCACTCGCCGGCCAGATCCCTGTCCTTGCCGAGTTCCCTGGACGCCTTGTCGAAGGCATCAAAGGTGTAATGCACATAGGCAATATCGAATGGACAGTTATCGATACCCGGGGTTCCATGCTCGGGACTGTATGACGGCCCGAGCAGGATTTTTCCGGCGACATCCTTGCCGCACTGTTTCATGAACGAAAGATAGAACCGCGCCGCCTCGCGGAGCGTCGGATAGATCTTCGCCTCCAGATAGGCGCGATCCGGATCACACAGATGCTTGTGCCACAGATTCTGCGCCGTCATCCCGACCATGCCAATGGTCATTCCCCATGGACTCATGACGAGCGAGCGCTTGTTAACGCTTTTACAGGCGGCGGGATCGGGTTCATGCAGAAATTGGCTGATCGAGTAATACACTCCCTCACAATCAAAGACCTCTTTGGCCTGCCATTGTGCCCGGGGCAGCAACCGGTTCACATAAGCGATCCAGGGGGCCGCGAGTTCCGGATGATTGGGGGAAATCACCGACCAGAAGGGCTGCCATGAATTGTAATTGAAATGGAAATCCGCGTGCCATGGGGTGTCGTCCGTTGCCAGCGGAGGCATCAACGCCACAGGGAACCTGCCACCCGGCTGGGAAACGGTCCTGGCGAAATACATCATCCGATACCACCAGTGTTGCAGGTCGCGGTCGGCCAGCTCCACGCTGCTGCGGGCCCAGAAATCGCGCCAGACCTTCTCATGGCCTGCAATCAGTTGTTCCGGTGAGCGTTCCACTTCAGCCGCGGTTTTCCTGGCCAGCGCAATGGCGGCACCACGTACATCCCCTGTGGATATATCAAATGATGTGACCAAAGCGACCACCCTGGCGCTGGCTGTCCCGGCAACTGCTACACAGTATTCCATGCCCTTGTAATCGATGTCGCCCGGCAGTGTCACATGCAGCCACTCAACACCATTGGTCTTGCCTGTTTGGCCGTCACGAACGGGCACGATGCTGACCGCCTCCCTGGTGGTGATGAGGAAAATGTTCCTGTCGGCCAACACCCGGACCTCGGTTTTGTCGCCATTGCCCGCAGTGACGGTGGCGACCGCATGCTGCAGGTCCAATACTCCTTGGGCCACGGGCGAGGTCCCACCAAAGCGGAGCGCCGCCGCGCACAACGGTTGGGGAAACGCATTCCCATAGCTTGGAGGAGCGCCTGTCGAACCCGTCATCGCCCGGGTGCGGACATTCACCTTGGGCAAGGGGCCATCGTTTGCCGTGTCCACCCGCGCATCCCAAATGTCGTTCTTGGTGATCCGAAGCTGAAGGCCGCCATCTTTCCCCCATACAATGCCGTAGAGATCGCCATTGCCAATGATGAGGCTTTCGCTTTGCCCATCCGCCATTTTTGACAACGCAACTCCGGCATCCTGCAACGCTGCGGGGTAAGCAATCACGGGCTTGGCGGCATCATCCGCAGCGTGCGCTGCCGCAGACCCTAAGGCCCCTGCGACAAGGATCGCCAGGCAGGCCGGCAGGCGGCTGTTGGTGTTGTGTCTCATCTAAAATCCCCTTCGTTGTCTCATTTCTGTAACGGTTTACGATCATCTTTGCCGCTGGTCAATTTCAGCACAGCCACGGAGGACCTTGGCATCTTGAGTTCCAGACGCCCGCCCTCGTCCACTGGGGGTCGCTCCTCGCGCTCGAGGAAGGTGGCATGCTGTGGCGTGACTTCCTTGGCAACCAGCGTGGCCGAGGGTCCATCAGGACGACAGGAAAAGTCGGAGAATGTATGTTGCGTCACATCCTTGGCGATCAGAAAACTGACAGAGGCTCCAAACGGCTGAGGCAGATTCGTCACCTTCAGGTCCAGCGTCCGGTCATCCGTGGTGCTCGGATTGACGATCGTTAGATTGACTTGGCGCCCATCGTCGCTTGTCGAGGCGCACACGTCCAAGTCGGCGTCTGCAGGCAGTTCTGGCAATTTGAGCAGCCGCTTGCCCTGGTGGCACTTGAATGCCACGAAGACTTTTCCGGCCGTGTCGAGTTCTGCGGTCAAGGGTCTGACCTTGAGGCCACCCTCGTTGACGGGTTGGAAAAAATAGGCCTGTTCAATGCCAAGCGCCTTCGCTTCGCGGCACAGCAGGTTGAGCACGCCTGCCGCGTAAAGCCCCATGCTCACCGTGCCTGGCTTGCCCCACTCGGTACTCCATTCGTCGAGAATCGCAGGCATCGGCAGTTCGGCATGCGATTGCTGCAACTTTGGCCAAAGGCGCGTCATGGGTGCTTTGGACACTTCCCGCACATCCCGGCCGTTCCCATCATAGTCATGCACCGAAGCATAACTCAACAGGGCTCCGGCTTCTTCGAACAGCGGCTTGTTCCATGCCGCAGTGTCCGTGCATCCCACCAACCGGACCGAAGGATCCACCTTTTTCATGACCTCGGCGAACGCCTTGGTGGTGCGGGCGCAGTCCAAGGGATTCTGCATTTTGCATAGGTAGAGTTCGTTGCCCATGAACCAGGTCTTCACGCCGTAGGGATCCCGGTGTCCGCGTTCGGCACGCACCTTGCCCCATTTCGTTTCAGGACTGCCGTTGCAGTATTCTACCCACGCGGCCCCATCGTCCGCTTGCGTCCCGCTCAGGCGCATGGTGAGTGCCGCGTCGCAGCCGAGCTCTCGGCACAGCGCAATGAATTCATCAATGCCGAGTTCCTGGGTGTCACAGTCGTCGGTGTCGGACCACAGGATGCCGCTGTCCGCCATCACCAGCGGCGGGCGCTGATCCACGGGCAGGAGCCCATCCTGCCACCGGTATTCCTCGGCATAACAACCGCCCGGGAAGCGCAGAGCCCCCGGTTTGATCTGCTTGAGCAACTCGATCACGTCCCGCCGCATCCCGTGAAAATTGTCGGTCGGCTGCACTGACGCGGCGCCGACCCAGCAGACACCTGCTGTTTTATTCCCGATCTCCAGGCGGGCATTCTCAGCGGCCCCCGGCGCGATAAACTCGCCGGTCCAGAGTTGCCAGTCTCCTGGCTTGAGCGCTTTCTCAACCTTGACGATTGTTAGGGTGTCCTTGTCATCTGCAATCCGCATCCAGACGCTCTGATCCGCTTCGGACTTGAGCCACCAGCGGAACGTGTAACGCGTGCCCTTCTGGAAGGCCAGCGTTTCCTGTTGCTGGCCCAGGACGCCAGGTTTGTCACCACCCACGCGCACCGAGCCTTTGCCGACAAACACCACTTTATTGTCTATAACCGCGCCACTGGCATCAGGAATCGAATACCACCGCTTGGGTAAACCGTTGGTGAGGGCGGCAAACTTCCGGTTGGCGACCATCTCGGCACCCAGCCCGCGCCAGATCCCGCGCCGCGTGACCTCCAGGTTACAACCGAACAGTAGTGGCGATATGACCGTGCCCTGCTCTTTCGCGTCGATTATCAGACGCGTCGGCGGTTGGTTATCGGCAGCGAATGCGAACGCAGCAGTGAGCGCGAGGCACAACAATGCGGAGGTGAGTGGCAGCCAAGGGTGTTTCATGAGTTCTTAATTCCCGGTTGGTATGTTAGATTGTTGTGTCAGATAAAAGCTTGGACGGCGTAGATAAAAACCCGATTCTGCTGGTCATCACCACACTTTGAAACTGAGATTGTCCGATCCGAAATTCTCGAATGGGCCGGGCGTTGGATTTTCCTTGTTTCTGCTTTTACCGAAATAGTCCGTGTCAGTCTTCAGCGATGAACCGTCATGATTTTCAAACCGCACACCAGGAACAATGGCATTCCCCAACACTTCGCTTGTGACCAGCCCGCGCGTTTGCTCGGTACGCCAGGCCGGATTCATCTTGATTTCAAGGTAATAGCCGTCGGCTTTTTTCAGGAATTTTAACGCCGGGTCAAAATCCGGTTTGCAAAGCGGAGTTTTTTCCCATTTGGAAGGCTGCGAGCCTTGGGTAAACACATTGCCGGCGGCGAAACAGGGCAGTGCCGATTGATCCAGCGCACGAAGATCGCAGGGCGCGACAAACAGGTTGTTGTAGAAGCGATGATCGCCACTGGCATTTTTAGAGGAATCGATGTGCGTCCCGGCCAGCTCCGTCGAATGTGGCTTATGGTACGGCGTGGCACGATTATCGGAAAGCATATTGTCGATGGGGCCGACAATAAGATTGTGAACCACGGCTACGCCCTGAGAATTCAGGGCAAACGACATGCATTTGGAGATGAGAATATTGTTGGCTACCAAAAGCGGGCCGTGTTGCATCTCCAAAAAAAGGTCGCCGAACCTTCCCGTGTTGTCGTGCAACAAGTTGCCCGTCACCTGCGCACCCTGCGCCATCCAATCAAGCCAGATACCGCTGGAATCACCACAGCGATAAATATGGTTATGGCGGATCGTGACATCAATCGCACCGTGGAACTTGATGCCCCCCATCTCTGCACCGTTAAACAATGAACGAACGTGAATGTCATGAATCTCATTGCCCTCGACCATGCTGAACGAGCAGCCGAGGCTGCCGACGACACCGGTCTGCTCGCAATGATGAATGTGGTTTCTGCGAACAAGGTGGCTGCCGACCGTTGCCTTGTTCCACCCGTTCGTCAGCGCGCGGCTCAATGTCCCGACGTAGCCTTCAGCGGATTCCGCGCGGTTATCCCACTCGTCTCCGTATTTTCCCAACGCGACACCGGAACAGCTGGAATAGCTGATTTCGTTATCCTCGATGATCCAGCCCTTGCACCACAATGCCGAAACAATGCCGATCTGCTTGGCGGTGGGTGGTGCCCACGGCGGGGCCGCGTTACGCATGTCAAAACCGCGCACGGTGATGTAATCGATCCCGGTCTTCTCCGGAGTGAACACGGTTTGGCGGACATTGATTTCCACATCGGATGCGTTCGGATTCACCCCTTTGAACTGCGCAAAGATGACTGTGCTGTCCTTGTCAACCTGCCCGAACCAGAGCGGCTCGCCGCCGACAGGTTTGAGCAGATCATCAAGCTTGGCCGCCTCGACCAGCCAGTCACCGTTCAGATAAACCGCCCCGGTATGATGCTGACGTCCGCATCCATGAAACCAGTCGCCGTGAATCAAATCGCTGTAAGGATTAAAACTGCCGAAAAACGAATTCGGGACTGTCACCTTCCAGGTGTCATCTTGAACCTTCTCCCACCCTTTGACCCGCTCAGATCCGATGATCTGAACTTTCGCGCCTTTTTCCGTTTGATAAACGATGCGCTTCCGATCGGACGAGCCGCCGCGCGGCGGGCTGACGCGCTCGCAATAGATGCCCGCGTGCACCGTGACGGTGTCGCCCGGCTGCGCGAGCTCCGCCCCGCGCTGAATGGTGCGGAACGGTGCCGTTTTCGTGCCAGGATTGACGTCGCTGCCAGTGACGGCAACGTGGAACTCGGATGCTTGCAGGGCGGCGGCAAGCGTGAGGGCGATCAAAACAGCGATAAGCTTAATATTTTTCATGATAGGACCTTTTGGGGGGGTTGGCGGGTCAGTGGATAACACCTGGCTTGATTACTTTATCCCGTTGTGACTTTAGTTTTTCAATACCCCTTGCCCCTTGATATATTTTGGGGACCTGGCCGCGCTGTATGTGCCAGCGGGTTGTAGCTTCCCATCGAGATAGAGCTTGCTGATGCGCATTTCTTCCTTGAAATTGAGAGCCAGCATCGCGCCTTCAGAAATGCTGACCTCGGTCTTGTCACTCAGACTGCTTGCATTCGCAATTGCCAACGTTCCCTGCTTCACGCTTGTCGGACCGCTGTAAGTGTTGGTTCCAGAGAGCGTCCAGGTGCCCTTGCCGGATTTTGTCAGCGAGGTGGTTGCCTTGCCCGCGCGATCGTATGGATTGACGATGTTGCCGGCAAATTCGCCGGTGCCGGCGGTGTCTCCGGTAAGCGCGATCATTTTGTTAGCGCCATAACCGGAGATCCATAAATCACTGGTGAGCTTGAGCAGGCCCCTTCCGGCCTGGTCAAACGTCATGGTGGAATTCTTGCCCACCAGATTAATCACGCGGTCTGATGTTTCGCCCGTGCCCGTATAAATCAGCGCGCACTCCCCATCCTTCCCCTCTTCGCCGATGACAATCTCGCCAGCCTCAATGTCCTTCGGCGCTCCGAGGCTGCTGCTGGCCTTGCCTTTGACGACGCTGTTGAGCGAGGCCACGCTGAGCGTGCCGCTCTCAAGGATCGTCTGACTGGAATAGGTGTTTTTGCCAGAGAGCTGAAGCGTGCCGGCGCCGCTCTTCTTGATGATAAACGGTCCGCCTCCGGCTCCCTTTGAATTCGCAATGTCAGCCGAAACGGTTACGGGTTCATTGGTATGGGTCACGTCCAGACAGAGAACCGAACCCGCCATCATGCCATTGCTGTTGATCGACGTCGTGAGCTTCTTGAGCAACGTTCCAACCTGATCGCCGGTGAACTCGCCGGGGCCGCCTGCGCTAAGCGAAAGCGTGGCCGTTTTTGAGACAATGATGTTTGCCGGGGTCCACTTCGTCAAATCCGCTTGGTAAAGCGCCACGGCTTTTTTCACAGCGATCGCCCCCTTCAGGATGGTGGTCGGCCCAGTGTAGGTGTTCGTGCCATAGAGGGACACAATGCCCTGGTTGATAATGGACCAGGTGGACTGGGTTCCTTCCATGGTTAGACCGCCGGGACCGCTTATTCCACCACTCGTCTGATTGAAACTGCAGGATCCGTTCAGCATGGCAATCACGTTGACTGTAATGGGGGCGTTCCACTCCGTGCTGCCACCCGCGATGCGTCCGCCATTCACAATCAAAGGATTGGTCATTTTGCCACAAATGAGTTGGCCGCCATTCAGG
>CAIQIC010000557.1 GCA_903871765.1 uncultured Lentisphaerota bacterium | reverse complement strand
TTACGTTTGTCTGATCCCGAGTACGTCATGCGTTCCTCCTTTGAGAAGGTAGACCGGCTGTGTCATCTATGAAAATGGTCGGGGGGGGGGAGAGATTTTGCAAATAAGAAATTGCTTGGGGGCGCCCGCCGGGGGAGCGCCGTTTCCCGTGCCGCCTGGGTACCGTGGGTATCCATGTGGCGATTATGCCCTGACGGGTGGGCCTGTCAAGCCCTTGGCGGGCATCCCCGAACCCTCCACCTTCATGCTGCCCGGCATCGGTGCGGCGGTCTACGCTTTGCGCCGGACGCGGCGGGCGCGGCATTTAACGCTTCAACCGGGGTCCTGTTCTGTTTTCCATGGTTGGGGTGTTGGTTTGCAGAGGGTGGTTCCCGATGGGTGATTGCGTTTTCCAGTAATGCCATGGGGTCAGGTTGTCAATCATTACCGGAATTCGAAGCAGTCGAACCCGAAGAAAAAGCGCTGACCGCGTGATGCCGCGTTGGCGCCGGTGACTTCGGCCCGCAACAGCAACTTGCCGTCCTTTGCTTGGAAGGTGCCCAGAGCGACCGGCTCGGCAAGCACCGCTTCGGGGTGATAGAAATCCACCTCCTTGCCCGCCGGCTGGCCGTTGACCGTGAAGCGGACGATGCCGTAATCGTAGCTGCGCGTCGCGTGCAGGATGAGCTTGTGCGGCTTGTCATCGGCCACCGGAATCGCGAACTCGATGAAATCTCCCACCTTCGTGCTCTGGACGAAAACCTGTTTGTCTCCACTCCAAACGCCATCCGCTAAAAGAGCGCCGGCCTGTTCACCGACCTTCAGGCCGGGTGAGGTGGCGGTAACGGTTAGACCCTCGCATTCGACCGCGCCGGCGATCTTCCGCACGCCGGGCAATTCGCGCACCGCGGCGGCCGCCTCCTGCGTTTGCGGTTCGCGATTGTGCCGCGCGCCGGGGCGGGCATACCAGAACGTGCCCACCGCGTAATCGACTTTGCAGTTCGCCCAATGCCAGATTTCCATGTCGTGCTTGAGTGCGGTGCGGAACGGGATCGAGTCCAAGGGCCGCACCCGCGAGGTCGTGGTGTAGCCCTGCCAGTTGTTGTGGTCGGCGATTTCCCGCTGCGGAATCGAGATGAAGGGGGAACTGAAGAAATCCGCCATTCCCCAGGCATATCCATAGTAGTCTTCGGTCCCGGTGCCGATGAAAGCCGGCAAGGCCGCGCCGTCCGGATAGATCCGTTCGTCGCCTTCCCCATACCACGCCTTCGACGGACTGAACACCGTCAGCGTGTCGCCGATGTAACGGCCTTGTCCCTGGATCTCGATGTAATTCCAGTCCGACCGCGGCTGGGTGGGAATCGCTAACTGCCCGTGCCAGTTGGCATGGAACAGCATCGACCGCTCGTCCCAATTCCACTTGCCGGTGTCCGCGGAGAGTATTTCGCGCAGGCCGTGATCCGCGACGTTTTTGATCGTTAGACGCGCGGATTTCGCGTAGGGCATGACCCATCGGGCGCTGAGTTTTCCATCGGCCCCGACGCTGCGCCACCAATCGTGCACCGGTTGCAGGCGGACGCCCGCGCCGAAGAACTCACTCAGCGGGCACCAAACCGTCGCTTCGCCATCAAATGTCGCCTGCACGATCAAGGAACGCAGCGCCGCCGGCGCATCCTCCGGCTTGATTTCGACCCGCACCTCGCGCACCGTCGCCGGGCCGGGCGGCAAGTCGAGCGTTCGCTCCGCGCCCGCCGCCAAAACTGCCGGTTTCCTTTCCTTCCCTCCGGCCGTGGGGTCCGGGCCCACTAACATCTTTTCGCCGGTCTCCTTGAGCAAGGGCTTGGCCGCCTCGAAATCCTCCATCCGGAAACTTCTCACCGCCGTGTTGGCCGCGTAGCTACGGTAATTGATGACATAATAAAACGGCACCGAATCCAGGGTGATCTTGCAACCCTTCGCATACGGAATCGGCAGATAGACATCGCCGCCCACCCCCTGCGCGTCGGGGCGGGGTTTTGCCAACTGATTGTGAAGATCGCTGTCGTTCCATGAAACGAACGCGAACGGCGGCGGGATGAAGCCGCAGCCGCGGAACAGTTCGTTGAGCTTGGCGGTGATCGCCGGGGTCGGCGAGCCGTCGAGGTAGATACGGATGGTCTGATTGTTCTTGTCGGCCGCCAACGGTGTCCAGAACCGCACCACGGCACCGGGGCCATGATCCTCCATGATCACCCACTCGTTGCGGCCTTCGTTGACCTCGGTGCGCAGCGCGTTGCCATAGTCGGTGTTCGAATGCCAGCCCATGGGATCGGCGGGGTTCGTCTTGTGCGGGTCGTGGCTGCTGGATTGCTTGAGCGTGAAGGCGGGGATTGGCAAGCTTGCTACCGCGTCGCGGTCCGCCATTTCATGCAGCAGCGCGGGCAGGGTGATTTCGCCAGCAGGGGCGGGCGCTGGCATGATCAGGCAAAGCGCGGCGGCGCAAGCTATTTGGGATTGGATGTGGGAAGCCTTCATATGTTTGTTCCTTTGGTTGAGCAATTTATTCCAGTTTCCATTCCAAAACACCCGCGGAGGCAGCGGGCTGCAATTGCACTTCCAGCCGCAGGGCCGACGTCGTAACGCTTTTGAATTGGACGGCGGTTATGCTTGTCACATTCTGGCAACTCCCCGGCGAAAACGCAAGGCGGCCATATCGGGTGCTGGCGGACGAAGTCCAAGTTGGCTGCAGGCTGTCGAGCGCGGCGAGGCGGCAGGTCGGATTCAGGACCGGCGCGGGCTTCACCGGCCACGCCGGCAGGCAGCCAGCGCGCGTAGCAAGCGGTCCGTCGCGTCCGCGTCTGGCGGCTGTCCTGGCGGAACCGTGGGCCATGCGCGCCGAGTTGCTGCCGGACTTGACAGCCTGCACCAACCGATCATCATGGCGACATGCTGTATGGAAGGCCGGCAGCAAGGATGCTTGCCCTGGCATCCGGCTTATAACGAGCGGTTTCGCCGTCGCCAGCATCAATTATCGGCTGAGCCAGGAAGTGCCCTTCCCCGCGCAAATCGAGGACTGCCGCGCCGCGATCCGCTTTCTGCGCGCCAACGCTGCAAAATACAATCTCGACGCTAATCACATCGGGGTTTGGGGTGGCAGCGCCGGTGGCCACCTCGTCGCGCTGCTCGGCACCACCGGTGGTCGCGCGCAGAGCACCGCCAGCCTGTCCGACAAGGTGCAATGCGTCGTGGACTGGTATGGCCCGACCGATCTGACGCCCGACGGCCCCGCGCATGGCCGCAATCTGGACGTCATCACGCAACTGCTTGGCGGTCCGGTGCAGGAAAAACTCGAGCTCGCAACGCAGGCCAGTCCGCTCAAGCAGGTAACCGCCAACGCCGCGCCCTTTCTCATCATGCACGGCGATGCAGACCACACCGTCAATATCGAGCACAGCAAGTTGCTGCACGCCGCGCTGCAAAAAGCCGGCGTGGAGACGACGCTCAAGATCCTGCCTGGCGCCGGTCACGGCGGTGCGCAGTTCAACAGCGACGAAAACCGGAAGTCGATCGAGGAGTTCTTCCGTCGCCATCTCGTCCCCATTGCGCCTACGACGTGAGTTTTCGAAGGTGTGGGGACAGGCCCCGCCGTCCGAGCTGCGCCTCATGGTCTTCACGATGTGGCGGGCCGCTCGTGTTGCTCCAGCCCCTCACCTGCCAGCATCTTTCCGCTCAATCCTCGCCCATCCACTCCATCCCGGCCATGTCCGCCAGATCCCTCAGCGTAGCCCGGCGCAGCTCCTGCCGGACTTTCTCCGGATACTTGCCGAAACGGTCCTGCAGAAACATCAGGAACACCACAACCTGCTTGGCATTCCGCTCTGTCAGGCTCAGGACGTCGGGATCGCCGCCAAGCGCGATCATCGCCTTCGAGGGCCGGTCCTCAAATCGGATGGTGACGCCCGCAATCCGCTCCTTAAACTCCGTGGGCACCGCCTCGTATGAATTTCCATCGTGTCCAGGTATGCCCCCGACACGCGGGGCGAGGTTCATCGTTGTGCTTGCATGTTCCGGCACATTTTTGACATCTTCGCACCACGAAAGCGCTTCTTGACTGCCGGTCTTCACAGGCGTGTGCCTGTGCCGCCAGAAAAGCGATTCCTGATCAGTTTGGAGTAGCATCATGACAGGCAGAACTTGGCTTCGCGCCATAATGTTGGCGCTATGCAGCATCCTGGCTGCAGCGACAGTCACACCGGTAGCCGCTCAGACCAATGACAACATCCCGGTCAATCCCACGCTATCGGTGAAGCCGCCCGAGGGGGCTATCGTACTGTTCGACGGCAAGGCAGAGCAGATGCGCGATAACTGGTACGCGCGGCGCAGTATGGACCCGGCCGGCTGGACCGTGGACGATAAGGGGCGTAGCCACGCCCAATCGGCGCGATATCAGCAGCAAGCAGGAGTTCGGCGACTGCTACCTGCACGTGGAGTTCTGCGAGCCGCTGAAAGGCGAAGGCAACAGCGGCGTCGGGATGCAGGGCCGATACGAAATCCAGATTCTGAACTCCTACGGCAAGAATCCCGAAGCCCACGAGTGCGGAGCTTACTTCAGCCAAGTTCCGCCCAGAGTGATCGCCTCCAAGCCGGCCGGCGAGTGGCAGACGTACGACATCTTCTTCCGCGCGCCGCGGTTTGCGACGAACGGCAAGGCCGTTGAGCAGGCCCGTGCCACTGTGTACCAGAACGGCATCCTGATCCACCAGGATGAGGCTTTCAAGGGACCGACCGGCATTCAGTATGAGCAGTACAAGGGCGAGGTGCCGAACGGACCGATCGTCCTTCAGGGCGACCACGACGCCGTGCAGTTTCGCAATGTTTGGATCGTACCGGCGCGATACTAGCGGAAATCGAGGCCGGATCACAAAATGAAGAATTGGGCTCTCTTTTTACCTATTGCACGGGCGGGGGCTCAGGAGTAAAATGCTGACGCGACTGATGGCGTGCAAAATCAGCGCGTGCGCCAATAGGCGCGGCGAGTATGTTTAAAAATGCGAATCAGCGTTTCATTGAACCAAACGCAGGAGAGAAGCCCTGAAAGGTGAACCGATTATTGTGCTGCTGGTGGAAGACGATGAGGCGCACGCCGAGATCGTGCAGCGGAGCTTCAAGGAAAGCCGGATGGCCAACAAGTTGATCCACGTCGCCGACGGCCAGGCGGCGCTGGATTATTTGCACCGTTGCAACGAATTCAGCGACCCGTCGCAGGCGCCGCGTCCCGGCATTATCCTGCTCGACCTGCGCCTGCCGAAGGTGGACGGGTTGGAGGTGTTGAAGAGCATCAAGACCGACCCCCGACTCAGTTCCATCCCGACGCTGATCTTGACCACCTCGAAAGTCGAGATGGACATGGTCAAAGCGTATGCCCTCCATGCCAACAGCTACCTGGTCAAGCCGGTGGATTTCACGCAGTTCACCAAGCTGATGGAAACCATCTGTTACTACTGGCTGGCGTGGAACCAGTATCCGTGTTAGCGGCAGCGTTTTCCAGCCCCGGATAGAGCATGTGCTGCTGCAGGGGGCGGTGCAGGCAGGGTTACTGGTTCGACTTGGCGGCTTGTCCTAGCTTCATGTAGGCGAACGGCCCCGCGTGCACGCCGCCGTCAACTGGGCTGCGTCGTTGCCGTAGCTCCACTCCTTTCTTGCCCACTGGGGCGAAACAAAGCAAAACCTCTTCCTGTTATCACATTACGGTGTAGAGAATGTGGCTACCTCGAATCTTATGCGCGACCACAAAAACAGATGGGGGACATGTCCCTCCTAGGCGATGGTCGCGACGGCGTATCCGCGCGCCGTCATTTTGGGTTTCTCCGTTCGGCGCTCAAGTAGTCCAGTGGCACCCCGGCATGCAGGCCTTGGCCGGTTGAACCCCGCATAGTGCTCGACTTTTTGTCCCCAACGCCTACCATCTTCCGCGTTGTTTGATCGTTTTCCCGATCGGGTATCACTTGAGCGTCACGCGAGCAGGATGAAACTCACGCCACAGCCGCGGGGCCGTCGTTCACGCCGGTCAGGACGGGCTTGGCTGTTATCGCTGGCCCTGCTCGCCAGCCCGGCCGGCGCCAATGTCGTGGTGACGGGCTTGCGCTGCGAAGACCGTCAGGATCCCCTGGGGATTGACGCCCGTGAACCGCGCCTGAGCTGGCGGCTGGAAGCGGATCGGCGCGGCGCCGCCCAAACCGCCTACCGTGTGCTGGTAGCCGGCAGTGCGGAGCGGCTGGCGGCGGACACGGGCGATCTCTGGGACAGCGGCAAGGTCGCCGGCAACGCCACCCTGGGCATCGCCTACGCCGGCCGCCCCCTGGTGTCCGGCCAGCGGTGCTGGTGGAAGGCGCAGGTGTGGGACGAGCAGGGCCGGTGTTCGGCCTGGAGCCCGCCGGCCGCGTGGGAAATGGCGCTGCTGCGCGACGCCGACTGGACCGGCGCGTGGCTCAACGACGGCCGCGCCAATCCGGTGCGGGATGACGATTTCTACCGGGACGACCCCGCCCCACTCTTCCGCAAAGAGTTCACCGTGGCAAAGCCGGTCCGCCGGGCGCGGTTGTACATCACCGGCCTCGGTTACTACGAAGCGCACCTCAATGGACAGCGCGTGGGCGATCGGCAGTTGGATCCCGGCTGGACCCCGTACCGCCAGCGGGTGTTCTACAGCACGTACGACGTAACCGCGCAACTGCAGCCCGGCGTCAATGGCCTCGGCGTGACGCTGGGCAACGGCTGGTACAATCCGCTTCCGTTGCGCATGTGGGGACGCTACAACCTGCGCGACACGCTGGCCGTCGGCCGGCCGCGCTTCCGCGCCCAGTTGAACCTCGAATTTACCGATGACTCCACGCTGTCCGTGGCGAGCGACCGCTCCTGGAAGGTGTCGGACGGACCGATCCGCTTCAACAGCATCTATCTCGGCGAACGCTACGACGCGCGCCGCGAGCAGCCCGGCTGGGACCAACCCGGCTTCGACGATGCTCTCTGGAGCACGCCCGCGCTGGCCGCCGAACCGTTGGGCCAGCTTCAGGCCCAGCCGCAGCCGCCGATCCGCGTCATCGAGCAATTTCCGGCTGCGGGCGTGACGGAGCTGCAGCCCGGCGTGTACATCGTTGACCTGGGCCGGAATTTTTCCGGCTGGGCCCGCTTCCGGTTCAAGGCGGCGGCCGGCACGAAAATCACGATGCGGTACGGCGAATTGCTGAACAAGGACGGCACGCTCAACCCGCTGACCAGTGTCTGCGGCCAGATCAAGAACAAGCCGCAAACCAAGCCGAGCGGGGGGGAGACCGATGGGTCCGGCCCACCGCCCACCGCTTGGCAGACCGACACCTACATCGCCCGCGGAGGCGGCGAGGAAACCTACACCCCGCGCTTCACCTGGCATGCCTTCCGCTATGTCGAGCTCACCGGCCTGACCGCCGCGCCGCCGCTGGAGACCGTCACCGGCCTCGCCCTGTGCAGCGACGTACCGGACGCCGGCGCGTTCACGTGTTCCAACGAGCTGTTCAATCGCATCCAGCAGATGTGCCGCCGCACGTTCCGCTCCAACCTGTTCAGTGTGCAGTCGGACTGCCCGCACCGCGAACGCTTCGGCTACGGTGGCGACATCGTGGCCACCAGCGAGGCGCTGATGATGAATTTCGACATGGCCGGCTTCTACGCCAAGGCGGTCCACGACTGGGCGGACAGCGTCCTGCCCGACGGCATGCTGACGGACACCGCCCCGTTTGTCGGTATTCAATACTGCGGCGTGGGTTGGGCGATGGCGCATCCGTTGCTGGTCACGCAATTGCTGCGCTATTACGGCAATCAGCGGCTGGTGGCCGAACAGTACGAAGTCGCCAAGCGCTGGCTGCTGCTCGTGGCCGGCCAGAACAAGTCGGGGATCATCGCCGACGGCCTGAGCGATCATGAGGCCCTGGACAAGAATCCGGCCCCGGTCATGGTCACGCCGCTGTACTACCAGAGCGCGCGTCTGTTGGCCGACCTGGCGCGCCGGCTCGGGCGCGAGGCCGACCGGGCGCAATTCGAGGCGCTGGCGGAAACGTCCCGGCAGGCCTACCAGAAACAACTCTTCGATCCGGCGACCGGCCGGGCCGGACCCGGCACGCAGGGCAGCCAAGCGTTCGCGCTGTATTCAGACCTTGTGCCGGCGGCGGATCAGAATAAGGCGCTGAAAGTCTTGCTGGCCGATATTCGCGACAAGCAGGCCGGCCATCTATCCACCGGCATCATGGGCACCAAGTTCATGTTCGACGTCCTCTCGCGCGCCGGTCACGCGGACGTCGCCAGCGGCATCGCCAGCCAGACGAACTTTCCCGGCTGGGGCTGGATGCTGGCCAACGGCGCGACGACGCTGTGGGAGCATTGGGCCCTCAGCGAAAACACCTATTCGCACAGCCACCCGATGTTCGGGTCGGTGAGCCAGTGGTTCATGCAGTGGCTGGGTGGCATTCAACCTGCGTCGGACGCGGTAGGCTGGGACCGCATCGTCCTGCGGCCGCAATTCGTGGCCAACGTGGATTGGGTCACCTGCCGCTATCCCTCCGTGCGGGGCCCCATCGTCAGCAACTGGCGGCGCGCCGGTGGCCGGGTGCAGTGGGATGTGGAGATCCCCGCCAACGTGACTGCGCTGGTCTATCTTCCGACGACGCAGCCCGCCGACGTCCGCGAAGGCGACCGCCCGGCCGCCGCGGCGGAAGGCGTCAAGTTCGTGCGCCTGGAACAGGGCTCCGCCATTTTCTCACTGGGCTCGGGCCGCTATCGCTTTGACGCGCCGGCGCCACGGTAACTCCTACCACCTGCCGGTTGACAGCAGAGCACTCAGGACATGTCTTCTTCCTGCTTCAAAATCTCTATCGTCAAACCGTTTGCTAAATTGCAAGGACCCCTTTTCCGACGCTGCCGCATTCTCCCTTGCCGCGCGCCGAAGAATCCAACCTGGGAAGCCACCATCACTTGGGGCCTCTCACACACCATACATAGAGGCCGCTGGTCTTGGCGCTGCTGCTTACAATGCCGTCACTAAAAACTACATACCAGGCATACTGCGCGTTATATCCGGCGTGGGTAGTCGAGGACCAGTAATCGCCTGATTGGATATTCGTGAACGGATGACCCGCCGGTAAGGGCGGAGCGGGCTGGCTATAATCTATCAGGCTTTGCAACTCCCTCACATTGGGCAGGCGCCAATCGCCGGCCTTGGAGCCATCCACTAGGCTGGGAATGCTGCCGGCATGCAGACCGTTGGCGTCGCTGATGGCCTGCGCCCAGGTTCGCACGCCGAAAGCATTGGCGTTTTTCATCCAGATCAGCCCGGTCAGTTTATCAGTCACGGTGCCATTGCCATTGTTGATAAAGCGCGGGGCGGGCCAGGCCACGCCCTTCTCCAAGGCCCCGTCGTCGCCCGGAGCAGAGGTCACCGTCTGACCGGTCTTGGGAACCGGGGCATATTTTCCTTTCATGGCCGGTATGACATAAAACCCATCCTCGGCACAGACCGTACTCCAGCCGGCCAACGCCAAAACCAATGACAGGGAAATCAACAGGGTACTTCTCATAACTGGCCTCCTTCGAAACAAGCAATTACTTTGGCGCGCCCACCGGAGGAGCGCCGTTTTCCGCGCCGCCCGGACTCCTTGAGCATCATGGAGTCATTATTACCCGGCGGCTGGGCCTGTCAAGTCCTTTAGACAAATCCACGGTGTTTTCATTTTACGATGGCTTCGTACTGGACGACGGCCGCCTGGGGTTTGTTCAGCAAGGTGACCGTCAACCCCTCTTCCATCAGCTCTTTGCCGGTCAGTTCGCGAACGGCGGCGACGTCCAAGTCGGTGAGCCGGTAGCGTGCCGCGGGCTGCAGGCCGCGCAGTTTGAGGCGCGCGCTCTCGCAAGGGCTGTTGTGCCGGCGGAAGACCTGCACCAGCCCGGCCCCGGCCGCGGGGCGGTCGAATTGCCATGCGCTCCAGACGGCGTCGTCCCGCGACCACGGCAGGAGCGGGTAGAAGTCGCCGTAGTAGTTGGCGTTGATCGAGCGCCATTGGGCGACGAGCCGTCGCAGGGTCGCGTAGTCGAGTTGCCGCTCGCGGATGTCAAGGCCGAAGCCGAGCGTCTGTCCAACGTTGCTCCAGAACGCGTACGGCTCGACCGGCGAGGGTCCGCCGCCGTAGTAGCTGGCGTTGCGCGCGGCCACGGTGCCGGTGCCGTGGTACGGCAGCCAGAGCGAGAGGCCGAGCATCATGCCCTGGTGGCCGATGGCCTCGTAGGCGTAGTCGCTCCGCCACAACGGCACGGCCCGGCGCATCGTCTCGATGTCGTTGCGGCGTCCGCCCGAGGCGCACGAGTCAATCAGCATGTTCGGATGACGGCGGCGGAGTTCGTCCCAGTACGCGAGGTAGCCGGTGACGTGTTTGATTTCGGTGATGCCCTGCCGGTCGGGCGCGTCGGCGGCGCGCCAGAAACCGAGCGGGTCGAAGTTGAAATCCTGCCGGTACAGGTCAATCCCCTGCTCCGTCAGCAACGTGTCGGTGTGGTCCGTCAGCCACCGGCGTGCAGCGTCGTTGCCGAGGTTCAACAGACGATCCTGCCCATCGCCGAGCAGCCAGTCAGGATGGTTGGTCATCAGCCACGTGCCGGGCGTCACGCGTTCCGGTTCAAACCAGAGCAGCGTCTTCAGGCCGTGGGCGTGCGCGTGGTCCGACACGGCGCGCAGGCCGCGCGGGAACCGGTTGGTGTCCACCTCCCACGTGCCGACGCGGGGCCAGCCGCCGCCGTGGTGGTTATACCAGCCGGCGTCCATCCACCAGTAGTCGGGCTTGAGGCCCTCCTCGATGTAACGGTTGATGAAGGCGACCTGGTTGGATTCGTTCGCGCCGATCATCTCGTTCAACTGCCGCGAACTGGAGGCGAACATCAGCGCCGGCGGCAACGCGCCGCCGGGTTTCGGCATTGCATGTGCCATCATCCAACGCCGCCAGACGTTCTGCGCGCGAATCCAGTCGCCGCCTTGCCAGGTTTGCAGCACGATCAATGGCGTGCGGACTTCCTCGCCGGGCAGCAGCTTGAACCGCGTCCGTTCCTGCCCGACACGGACGCGCAGGCCGTGTGCCTGGTCGTGGTCAAACTCAGCGGCCCACTGGCCGGGCCAGCCGACAGCGACGATGAGGCCCGTACTGGCCGATGTTTCGAGGTTGAAGTACGACCAGTCGGAGTTGGTGGGCCGTCCGCCAGCGCCGCCGATGCGTTTGGTCATGTTCGGCCGCAACGGCGTTTCGAGCGGCTGATAGTCGTTGCCGTTGGCGGGCGAGCCGACGTTGTGGTGGAGGAGGAACTCGCCCGTCAACGTCGTGTCGAGCGCCTGGATGTTTTCGAGGATCGGCGAGTCCGTCGCGCCGGTGTTCTTGAAGTAGAGCGTCCATTCGACGGTCGGAAAGTCGCGGTACTCAACGAGGACGCAGCGCAGGACGAGGCCGCTCTTCGGGTCGGCCCAGCGGAGCGTGAGTTCGCTGCGCTCGGCGTCGAGTGGGCGCGCCTCGCGCGTGGCCTCCCAGCCGCCGAGCAGTTCCGTCGAGGGCTGGCCAGCGCACGTGAAGGAAAACGTCGGCGTCACCGCGCTCGCCGGACAGGCCAGCCAGGCCGTGACGACGCCAAGCAACAGGCTGCGCTTCATGGCGGCAGTGTGCGTAGATCCCGCTGTGTTGGCAAGGGAAACATCAACCGCCGAGTAATGGGTCAGAACGTGCGGGCAAGAAAAAGGCCAAAAGGCTTGCGTCCGTCTGTAGGGTGAAGGTGGGTTCCGTTGTGGGCGGGGCATCCCTGCCCCGCGCTCCGGACGCAACCGCCGGGTCGGAGACCCGGCCTACAGGCCGGCAGGCGGAAAAGGCCTTGTGAAGGAGGTCCTTACCTTCGAGAAGGCCGGCGCGCGGTTGACCGGCGTGCGTGTGCTTCAGGGTGCCTGACCGCGGGCGCTCCTCTCCACATCAGGATGTGGGGCGGCCGGCGGCGATGGGAACGGTGATGCTCTTGGCCTTGCGGGTCCAACGGACGCCGGTAAGCGCGCCACTGGCCGGGTCAGCGACAAACAGCATCACGCCGTGGCCAAGACCGCTACGCCGGCCGGTGGAAGCCAACACCTGGGCGCGCAAGTCTGTGGACCGTGAATCATCACTATGCGGGGAAGACGTTGAGTCGTACACCTCGACCAACCACAAACCGTTCGTCAATGGCATCGGAGTGCCGCCAATAATCACGGCATGGCCGCTCGATGTTTCGGTCTTATGCTCCCAGGCCACCACGTCGCCGGAACGCAGGTCGGAAACTTTTTTGACCATTTCCCACCCGGGTTGCGACTTTTCGGACAAACCAGCCAGGAAGGCCCGATATAGCGGGGGGCTTGGGATGTGGCCCTTGGTGATGCCCGTGCCCTTAGCGGCCGTCGCCCAAGCCTGCGGCGCCACCTGCTTGAGCGCATAGGACACGAACCCGACACAATCATACCGGTAGCTGCGCACGTCCCGATCAACCCGCGTTTGATGCTGATACAACGTGGTGGTCATCGTCCTGAACTCATTGGTGGCTTCGTGAAACAGGGGACCGCAAACCGCAGGGCGCGCGGCCTCTCGCGAGCCCGCCACGGACCAATCATAAGCCGCGAGGGCAGCCGTGAGCAACGGCAGACACAAGGCTTCGGCGAGGATGAATCCGCAAGACTTACCCGGCTTCATGGTGGTCACGGCCAGCATTAGCATACCGTGGCGGACGGAGTCAAAAAGAAGCTTTCGCGGTCGGCATGCCCCGGGCTGCCAACAGGTTTTTCATTGTATTCATTGTCATAGCTGCCGCGTTTTTCGTTGTATTCATCCGGCAGGGGGGTAAATTCAACGCTTTGCGGGTGGCCTTGGAATGTTGCCACCCGCTGAGTTATCAAATAGGAGCTGTAACCATGATGATCAGATTCGCCCGCATCGCGATGTTCGCCAGCCTGGTGTTGTCCTGTCCGGTGACCGGCTTGCCGGCCGGATCGTCCCCAGCCGACCTGGAGCGCACCTTCCGCGAGATGCCCCTGGAAGCACGGCGCCTGACCGGGCCGCTGTTCTGGATGCACGGTGACGAGACCAAGGCGCAACTGGAAGGCGAATTGCAGAAGGTGCTGGAGGGCGGCAACGGCATTTTCACGACCGAGCCCCGGCCGCACAAGGACTGGCTGGGCGAAGGCTGGTACCGCGACCTGGACATCTGCCTGTCGTTCGCCCGCAAGAACAACCTGCAGATGATCATCTACGACGACTGGTGGTGGCCGAGCCAGATGATGGGCGGCCGCGTGCCGGCGCAGTACGGCAGCAAGCGCCTGGTGGCGACGGCCGTCAGCGTGGAGGGCCCGAAGGCCGTGCAGGAGGCCGGTTACGGCGACACCAACCTGATCGCCGTGGTGGCCGGACGCGTCACGGAAGGCGAGGCCGTGGATGGCGGCCGCCTGGTCAACCTGACCGCGGCGGTCAAGGACGGCACGCTGACCTGGAATGCGCCGGCCGGCACCTGGAAGATCATGAAGTTCACCTGGCGGTTCAACGGCGCCGAGGGCGGCCAGCAGGCATATATCTCGGTGGATGGCGCCAGCCCCGACTGCGTGGCGTGGTTCATCAAGACGGTCTATCAGCCGCATTACGACCGGTTCAAAGCGGACTTCGGCAAGACCATCGTGGGCTATTTCTACGACGAGCCGGAGACACCGGGCGACTGGGGCAGCGCTGTGCCCAAGCTGATCGCCGAGCGCAAGCTGGACCTGGCCAAGCTGCTGGTCGGCTACAAGTTCAAACTCGCTGGCGAGGAGCAGACGGCGGTGTTCCAGACTTACCTGGACACCTTCGCCGAAGCCTGGGGCCGCACGATGTACGGCGGCCTGTCCAAGTGGTGCCGGGAGCACAAGGTCTTTTCCATGGGCCACTTTATGGAGCACAACGACGACATGTTCAGCATGGGAATGTCCGGCGGCAACATGATGCAGTTGCAGAAATACAGCGACATGGGCGGCATTGACCTGGTCTGCGGCCAGCTTGATCCCGGACACCGGCCGATGGGCATGTACCAGATGGCCAAGATCGCCAGTTCCATCTCGCACACGTACAACAAGGCCGACGATATTGCCTTCTGCGAAATCTATGGCGGCTATAATCAGGATCTGACGTATCCGAAGATGAAGTGGCTGGCCGACTGGCACCAGGTGCGCGGCGTGAACCTGCTGATCCCGCACTCGTTCAATCCACGCGCGCCCTATGACGACGACTATCCGCCCTACTTCTACAATGGCGGCTTTGAGCCGCGCTGGCCGCTCTACCGCGTCTGGGCCGACTACGTCAGCCGCCTGAGCTTCATGTTGACCGGCGGCAGGCATGTCTGCCCCGTGGCCTTCCTGCACGTGGGCCAGAGCATTCATTCCGGCCGGACCATCCGGCCGGAAGAATTGACTAGCACGCTCCAGGACGCGCTCTACGACTGCGATTGGCTGAACTATGACGCCTGGGAGAACGACGCCAAGTTATCCGGCAAGGAGATCAAGCTCCACAAGGAGGACTATCAGGTGCTGATCGTTCCGCCGGTCGAAGTCATACCGTATGCCGCGCTGGAAAAGGCCAAACAGTTCTTCGACAAGGGCGGCGTGGTGGTCGGCTATGGCTTCCTGCCCTCCAAATCGGCCACGCTGGGCAAGACGTCGGCCGACATCGCCGCGCTGTGTACCGCCATCTGGGGCGCTTCCCCCAGTGCCGGCACGGTTGTGTGCAAACAGAATGCCAATGGCGGCCGCGC